>DASYXX010000276.1:0-2354 GCA_035934395.1 Streptosporangiaceae bacterium | reverse complement strand
GATCTCCGGCCACAACATCTATGCGCTGTTCGTCTCGACCCACTACCCATCTGACGTGACCGCCGACAGCGGCGGGCCGGTGTACTACCAGCAGCAGGTGCTCGCCACAGTGCCGCGCTCGGACTTCGGCACCGGATTCTGAACGCGGTCAGCAGGAAAGCCCGCCAACGTCGGTTCCGGCCGCGGCAGCGAGGAGGGATAGAGCCGGGCGTCGGGCCCGGGCACCCGGATCTTGACTACTGATGCAGCAGCGCGAATAGACGTGGCATCGGCTGGCCTCCTCACGGATCAAGCCAGACAGGATGGTGCCCATCGCTCGAGAAAGATTAAGCGCCCAGAACCGGATGATATGCATGCTGCCACCGGGGGGGACAGCATGACCGCATGCCACTCGTAATCGGCGTTATACGGGTGATCCTGTCAAGCGGCCGCGCCGCGCCGATGGTGATGGTCATTGCGCCGGCTCGCCGAAAAGTTCTTCGCCGTCGCTGGCGCCGAGGAGGAAGGCGAACCGGTGCAGGTCGGCGCGGAGGATCTCGGCGGTGTAGGCGGGATGGCCGACGAAGGCGACCAGGCTCTGCTCGAGGATGGGTTTGTGGCTGCTGGAGAGCCAGTCGGCCATGAAGGTGAGCATCTCGGCGAGCTCGGCAGCGTCGGCCATGTCGAGGCGTGTCTGGGGCATGGTCAGCTCCGTCCGGTGGTCGCGGGCCCGGTCTGGGCGTGCTGGATGAGCCCGTCGAACAGGGCGGCCCGGCCGGTCTGGCCGTGGTCGCGGGCGTGGTCGCGCTGGCGGACCAGGATGGGCAGGAACTCGGTGCCGGTGCGGAAGTAGGCGCAGGTCTCGCAGGCGGATTCCAGGCGGCAGTCCAGTTCGGCGGGGCGGGTGCACAGGCCATTGCCGAGCATGCGGGCGTGCGCTTCGCGGCGGAGCCGGGCCATGCCGGTGGTCTCGTAGTCGGCCGGCAGCTCGGGCGGCTGGCCGTAGAGGGCGTCGATCTTGGCGCTGACCGCGGCGTACTCGTCAGCGACGACCCGGTTGGCGATCTTCGCGTAGATCAGGGTCATCTCCATTTTGCGGTGGCCGAGCAGGGCAGCGATCGCCTCCAGCCGCATGCCGCGGTTGATGGCCTGGGTGGCCAGCGTGTGGCGGAGCCGGTGTGGGTGCACGCCGGGGACGCTGGCGGCCCGGGCGACGCGGGAGACGACGCGGCCGATGAGGTACCGGTCCAGCGGGCCGCGGTGGTCGGCGACTAGCCTCTTGTGGCGGCGGATGTGCTCCAGGTTAGCCGCGGTCCAGGAGGCGAGCAGCTCTGTGAGCTCGGGGTGCAGCGGGACGTAGCGGTCGTTGCGGAGCTTGCCCAGCGGGATCCGCAGCCAGTGCCCGGCGCCGATCTGGACGACCGCGTCGGCGTCGAGGCCGGCGAGTTCGCCGGCCCGCATGCCGGTGCGGGCCAGCAGCTCGACGACCAGCCGGTCGCGGGGGTCGGCGCTGGCCCGGGCGGCGGCCATCAGCCTGGCGGCGTCACGGTCGTCGAGGAACTTCGGCAGCGGCTCAGGCTTTTTCGGGATGTCTCCGGCGATGACCGGGTTGCGGGGCGGCGCGTCAGGCCAGTCCCACTCGATGATCCGCTCGAAGAACGCCCGGACGGTACGCATCCGCTGCCGGTGCGTCTCGGCCGTGATCGTCTGGCCGCCGGCCCGGGGCTGGGCGGCGAGCCATACCTTGTAGTCCTCGATGTCATCGCGTCGCACTGAGGCGATGCTGTCCAGCCCTGCGTCGGTGATCATCCAGCGGGCGAACTGGCGCAGCGCGTTCTCCGCGGCGTCCACGCTGGCCGGGGCCAAGAACGCGCCCAGGCGCTGCAGATACCGCTGGATCGTCGCCGTCACCTGCGGCGCCGCGGCCCGGATCTGCGCCCACTGCGCGGCGGCGATGCTGCCAGGCGCCGCCCGGCTGGCGGCCGGCCCGCGGGCGGGCAGCGCGCTCACCGGACGGCCACCTGCTGCACGGCTAGCATCTCGGCGACCGCGGCGGCATCGGCGTCGATCAGCTCGGCTGCGCGCCGGTACTCGGTGGCCAGCCAGTCGTTAGCCAGGTGCAGGTAGACCCGGGTCGACTCGATGCTCATATGCCCGGCCTGGGCCTGCACCGCCTCCAGCGCCATCCCGGCCTCCCGCAACCGGGTCAGGCAGGTGTGCCGCAGCTCGTGGCAGGTCGCGTGCTCCAGCCCGGCCCGGCGGCGGGCGCCGGCCAGGATCTCATCCAGCCCCTCCGCCGACAGCGGCAGGCCGCGCCGTGGCCCCTTCAGCACCACGAACACCCGGTCCGTGCGTGCCTCACTGGGCCGCTCGCC
>DASYXX010000257.1:0-7508 GCA_035934395.1 Streptosporangiaceae bacterium | reverse complement strand
GCGCCGTCCATCATGAGCCGGATGTCGCACTCGGGGATGTGCGGAAGGGCCGCGGTGGCGGTCGCGGCCAGCTGCCTGGTGGCGATGAACGCCCTGGCTCCCGAGTCCGTGACCTGGTAGATCACCTCGTCAGGCGACAGGTGCCGGTTGACCGGCGTGAGGTACAGGCCACTGCGGTGCGCCGCCCAGTAGACCTCGAAGTACCTGACGTGGTTTTCCGCGAGAAGCGCGACGACATCGCCGCGGCGCAGGCCGCGGTCGCGCAGCGCATTGGCCAGGCGGACCGACCGGTCCTCGAGCTGGGCGTAGCTGACCGACTCGCCCGACTGGTCCATGACGATGGCCGGCTTGTCGGGGTGAGCGGCGGCATGCGTTCCCGGGTACATGATCAGGCCTTCGGCTGAGTGCGCCTCAGCCTCCGATCTTGCGGTGGTCCCACGAGACGGCCTTCTCGGGCGTGAGCCGGAGCCAGGCGTGCCGCTTGTCGTGGTACATGCCGCCGCCCTCCGTCATCCCGTACTTGGCCGCGAACAGCCGTTCCGGCACCTCGAGCTCGGCAACGGCCGTCTCGCCCAGGCGCGGAACCTCGCCTACCTGGACCAGGCGGCCGCGCAGCTCGACCCCGCGGAGCTCGAAGAAGTCATGACCGCCGTCGACGATCACCGCCGCCCGCGGGTCGCGGGCGATGTCGTCCCAGCGGCGGCTCTTCACGATCGAGTAGAACCACATCGACGCGCCGTCCCAGGCGAACCAGAGCGCGCTGACGTGCGGCGCGCCCGAGGGCGTCACGCTGGCCAGGCGGCAGGTGCGCTCCCCGGACAGGAACTCGTCGATCTCCTCCGGCGTCATGGCGATCCGGCGACGGTGTTGTTGCGTGCTCAGGGTGGCTTCGTCCAGCATCGCTGCTCCTATCCGCGCTGAGGGCTGGCCGATAGCGGTCAGGAGGTGACTTCGAGGATCAACGACGAGCCCATCCCGCCGCCCGCGCACATCGACACGCAGCCGAACTGCAGCCCGCGCCGGCGCAGCTCGTGGATCATCGTAACGATCATCCGCGCGCCGGTCGCCGCGATCGGGTGACCGAGGCTGGCACCGCTGCCGTTGACGTTCACGATCGACGGGTCGAGCCCCAGCTTCCGCACGGCCGCCACCGGGACCGAGCAGAACGCCTCGTTGATCTCGAACAGGCCGATGTCGCCCAGCTCCAGCCCCGCCCTGGCCAGCGACTTGGGGATGGCGAGCGTCGGCGCCAGGCCGGTCTGCGCGGGGTCGATGCCGACGGACGCCCAGGACCGGACCCGGGCCATCGCGGCCAGCCCGTGCGCGCGGGCGTAGTCGTCGCTGGTCACGGTCACCGCCGCAGCCGCGTCGTTGATGCCCGCGGCATTGCCGGCGGTCACGGTGGCGTCGGGCAGCTCGGGATGCAGCACCGGAAGGCGGGCCAGGACGTCCAGGGTGGTGTCCCGCCGCGGGTGCTCGTCGGTGTCGAAGAGCCTGGTCGAGCCGTCCAGCCGGGCCACGGGCACCGGCACGATCTCGGCGAGGAACGCCCCGGCGTCGATCGATGCGATCGCCTGGCCGTGGGTGTAGACGGCCCACTCGTCCACGTCGCGCCGGGACAGGCCCATGGTCCGGGCCGTGTTCTCGCCGACCGTGAGCGGCATATCGAACGGAGGTGCCTCGGGCGTGGGCGGGTTCGGCTCGGACATCCACGGCACGGGTGTGCCGTCCGGGCCGCGCTTGCTCGTCATCGGGGCGGTGCTCAGGCTCTCGGTGCCCCCGGCGATGACAACCCGGTCCATCCCGGCCCGGATCGTGGCCGCCGCGGTGGCGACCGCGGCCAGGCCGGACGCGCAGTGCCGGTTGTTGGCCAGGCCGGGCACCTGCGGCAGGCCGAGGCGCACCGCGACGTTGCGGGCGATCACCCCGCCGCCCTGCAGGGACTCCGCGAGGACCAGGTCATCCACGTCGTCGGCTGGAACCCCGGAGCGCTCCAGCGCGGCGGACACCGCGACCTCCGCGAGCGCGAACGCGTCGACGCCCGCCAGGGTGCCCTTGCGCGCGCGGCCGATCGGCGTCCGGGCCGTGGAGACGATCACTGCTTCGGTCATGTCAGCGCGGACACTCCTCCCGGGACATGAAACGAGTTTTCAGTTCTCTATTCGTGCGAGCCCACGATGTGACCGTAGCGACCGCTGACGACATCTGCAACAGATCCATGTTCTTGTTTGTAACAGCTTGATCTTCATCGAGTCGCCATCGGCGCAACAGCACGGCTCCATATCCGCTGGGTTCACTGATCAGGCCCGGGTCCGCTTCCTGGCGGCCCCAGCGGATCCAGGCCGCTGGATTCAGGCTGCGATATCGCGGCGCGGTGGCCGGGAAGGTACGCACATCGGGATGAGCACGGCGGCGTTCGGCCTGACCGTCATGGCCGCCGCGCTGGCCGGCGTCGCGGCGGTGCTGTCCAGCCGGGTCAGCGAGCGGCTGCGGATACCGGCCGCGGCGTTCTTTCTCGTCGCCGCAGCGGCGGCCTCCGACATCTGGCCCGGGCTGGGCGGCCTGTCGTTCACCGCGGTGGAGAACGTCGTCTCGGTGGCCCTCGCGGTGATCTTGTTCGACGGCGGCATGCGCATGGGCTGGCGGCGGCTTCGCGGGGCGGCCGGCCCCACCCTGTGGATCGGCGTGGCGGGCACGCTGATCACGGCCGCCGGGGTGGCTGCGGTCGCGCGCGTGGCCTTCGGGCTGGACTGGCGCGGCGCCCTGCTGCTCGGCGCGGCGCTGGCGCCGACCGACCCCGCGATCGTGTTCTCCGTCCTGGGCCGCCGCGAGGTTGCCGGGCGTGGCGACGCGCTGCTGGAAGGCGAGTCCGGGTCCAACGATCCGGTCAGCATCGCCCTGATCGCGGCGCTGCTGGCGACGCGGGGCAGCGGCGTGGCCGCGGCCGGGCATGTGGCCTGGGAGCTCGCGTCCCAGCTGACGATCGGCCTGGCCGTTGGCGCCGCCGGAGGCTGGGCGCTGCGGGCGTTCATGCGCCGCGTGCCGCTGCCGAGCGAGAGCCTGTACCCGCTGCGGGTCCTGGGCAGCGCGCTGGCGATCTACGGCCTGGCCACCGCTGCCCACGGGTCGGGCTTCCTGGCCGTGTTCGTCGCGGGCGTTCTCGTCGGAGACGCGCGCGCGCCCTATCAGCGGGAGATCGCCCGGTTTCACTCCGCGCTCGCGAGCCTGGCGGAGATCGTCGCGTTCGTCATGCTGGGCCTGACCATCCAGCTCCACGACCTGGCGCGCGGCTGGGTCTGGCTGACCGGCCTGGCGCTCGCGGGGCTGCTGTCGGTGGTCATCCGCCCGCTGCTCGTCGGCATCTTGCTGCTTCCGGTGCGGCTGCGCCGCCGGGAGCGCCTGTACGTGCTGTGGGCCGGCCTGAAGGGCGCGGTGCCGATCCTGCTCGGCGCGTCGATCGTGGAGGCCGGAGTGGCCGGCGCGCATCGCCTCTACGAGATCATCTTCGTGGTGGTCGCGTTCTCGGTCATCGTGCAGGGCGGCACCCTGCCGGCGCTGCTGCGCCGGCTGCGCATGCCGCTGCGGACGGTCGAGCCGGAACCGTGGAGCCTGGGCATCCGGTTCCAGCATGAGCCCGAGGGGCTGCATCGCTTCGTCGTGGCGCCCGGCGCGGCCGCCGACGCAACCAGGGTCGGGGATCTCCAGCTGGCCGACCGCGCCTGGATCAGTCTCGTCATCCGCGACGGCCGCCTCCTGCCGGTGCAGCCCGGCACAATGTTGCGGGCCGGGGACGAGGCCGTCGTGCTCTCCAGCCATCCCGATGCGACCGGTCTCAACGCGTTGTTCACCGAGCCCGCGCCACCGCGCACGCGTGACGATGCCCCACCGCGCCACCGGGAACGCGTGACGATGCCCCACACGCGCCACCGCGAACGCGATAGGGGTTTACAGAATAGCGTTCTAGTATCGATTATGGACGGATGATGTCTGCGCAGGGAGGTTCGCTCACATGACGGAACGTAAGAGCCCGACGGCGGTGCTCCACGAGGGCCCCCGAGCGCTGACCGACGCGCAGGTACGCGAGATCGAGGAGTCCGACCTCGCCGGGGTCCTCAACGTCGACATCGACGACGTCATCGAGTACGTCCACAGGGATCTGAAGTCGCTGCCGGACTTCACCACGCTGTACCGCAAGTACCTGAAGCAGCGCTGGAACGTCTACGATCTCGACTTCAGCCAGGACAAGATCGACTGGAAGGAGAAGATGACCGAGGACGAGCGGCAGTCGTTCATGGCCATCGCCTCCGGGTTCCACCACGGCGAGCGGCAGGTGGAGATCGAGCTGCCGGTGTTCATGATCGGCGCCAGCGAGGAGGAGAAGATCCACATTGCCGCGCAGATCGAGGACGAGGCGCGGCACACGGTGTTCTTCGACCGGTTCTACCGGGAGGTCGTCGGCTTCGAGGGCGACGACATCATGGGCATCCTCGACGCGTCGTTCCCGTGGGTGGCGGAGACGTTCGTCGGGCCGTTCGGGCTGCTCGCCTACCAGGCGGACGAGGTACGGCAGAACCCGTACGACGAGCGGGCCCGGGTGCGCTACGGCACGAACTACTTCCTGTGGATCGAGGGCGTGCTCGCGTTGTCGGTCATGAAGGTGACCCTGTCGTACGCGCGCTGGCGCGGGTTCCTGCCCGCGTATTACACGGGGTTCACCGCGACCTGCCGCGACGAGTCGCGGCACGTGCAGGGCGGCATGCGCTACCTGCAGGACGCGGTCCGCAAGGACCCGACGATGATCAAGGAGATCCACGACACGCTGCGGACGATCCTGATGATATCGGGGGTCAACAGCCGCCAGATCTACTACGAGCCGCTGGGCTGGACCGAGGACGAGGTGCGGATGCTGTTCTTCCTGCAGCTGCGGCGCAAGCTGAACGACGTCGGCATCGACCTGTCTCCCGATCTCGAGGAGCTGCTCCAGCAGGTGCAGCCCGTGCTGGCGGGCGGGTGAGCCGTGGCCGAGCCGAGGTTCTTCAGCAAGGAGTGGGCCGACGCCGTCGGTGACGCGCTGACCGCGGGGCCGTCCGAGCAGGCCCGCGGCGAGAAGCTGCAGGAGTACTGGGACTTCTTCGAGCTGATCAAGGGCATGTACCCGGCGTCGTGGGCGCTCGGGTGCCGCGACCTGCCCTCGGGGCTCGGGGCGGGCCCGGCATACCTGCGCGTCCAGTGGGGCGGCGGCGCGGTCACCGACTGCCGGATCGTCGGGCCGGATGACCCGCTCGAGGCGACCTACGTTCTGGGCATGGACTACGCGGACTGGAAGGCGCTGCACGAGGGCTACGACGCGCAGCGCACGGTCATGTACCGGAAGATCCTGCTCGAGGACGGCGACCTGCTCGAGTTCTTCACGAGCATCTACTTCTTCGTGGAGTGCCTCTCCGTCATCGGCGCGGTGCCGGCCGACTACCCGGCCCTCGCCAGGCGCTAGCCGCCCGTCAGCTCCGCAGCAGGACCTCCTGCGCCACGGACGCGATCAGCGTCCCGTCAGCGGCCCACATCGAGCCCTGGGCCAGGCCGCGGGCGCCGAAATGGGTCACCGGGTTCATGGCGTACAGCAGCCACCGGGTGACGTCGGGCGGCCGGTGGAACCAGATCGCGTGATCGAGGCTGACCCTCAGGCTGTGGTGCGCCGTGGATTCCGGCGGGCGGGCGGCGCTCACCACCGCGAGGTCCGACAGGTAGGTGAGCAGGCACGCGTGCAGGGCCGGCTCCGCGCCGTCGGGCATCGTCACCCTCAGCCAGAACGGATGTGATACCCGCCCGGACCCGGGGCTCGGCGGCACGACCGGGCGGATCTCGACCGGCTGGTCGTCCCCGAACAGCCACGGCAGCGGCGCCGGATCCAGGTCGCGCGGCGGAGGGACGTCCGGCGGTCCCGCCGACTGCCACCGCTCACCGGGCTCGGCGTCGTGGAACGAGGCGATCATCTCGAAGATCGGCTTGCCGCCCTGGCTGGCGGCGACGTGCCGGGTGGAGAACGCCCGTCCGTCCCGCGTCCTGGCCACCGCGAGATACAGCGGCTCCTCCGGTCGGCCGGGACGGATGAAGTAGGAGTGCAGGGAGTGGACGGGCCTGCGGGAGTCCACGGTGTGGGTCGCGGCCCGCAGCGCCTGCGCCGCCACCTGGCCCCCGAAGGTCCTGCGGTCCGGGCGGAGGCCGAGCGGCGAGGCCGCGAAGAGATCGGCGTCGAGCTGCCTCAGGTCGAGCGCGCGGCGCAGCGCTGCGGAGCCGGTCACGGCGCCTCAGCCGACGCGGAGCGGGAGCGTGCGCGGCCCGCGGATCTGGCCCGCCGACCAGGTCACGGCCGACGGGTCGTGGAGGGTGAACTCACCGATCCGCTCCAGCCAGACCTCGAGCGCGACCCGGAGCTCCATCCGGGCCAGGTGTGAGCCCACGCAGCGGTGGATGCCGAGGCCGAACGCCGCGTGCCGGTTGACCTCGCGGTCGATGACCACCTCGCCGGCCCGGTCGAACTGCGCGGGGTCGCGGTTGGCCGAGGGGAACGACAGCAGGATCCAGTCGTCGGCCCTCATGTCGACGCCGTGCCAGTGCATGTCGTCCCTCACCAGCCGCGCCATGGTGACCGGCGCGTAGGCCCGGAGGAACTCCTCCATCGCGGTCGGCAGCAGCCCGGGCTCGGCGACGAGCCGCTCGCGGTCCCCGGGGGTCCGGGCCAGATGCCACAAGGAGGCGCCGATGGCGCTCCAGGTGGTGTCGATGCCGGCGATCAGCAGCAGCGCCATCGTCCCGACGACATGGGAGGGTTCGAGCTTGCGGCCGTGGAGCTCCGCGTTGATGAGGTACGTCGTCAGGTCCTCGCGCGGGTGGTCGAGGTGCTCGCGGACGTGCGCGAGCAGGTAGTCGAACAGCTTCGTCATCCGCGCCATCCGCTCTTCCGGCGGCAGGTTGACGCCCTCGAGCGTGGTCTCGACGAACTGGCGGAACTGCGGCCCGTCCTCCGGCGGGAAGCCGAGCATGTCGGCGATGACCCGCATAGGGATGTGCTGCGCGTAGTCGCGGGCGGCGTCGACGACCTCCCGCCCGTCGAACGCGTCGATGAGGGAGTGGCAGAACGCCCGCGTGGCCGGCTCCTGCCTGGTGACCGCGGCCTTGGTGAACGCCGGCAGCAGCAGCTTGCGCGCGTCGTGGTGGAACGGCGGGTCGGAGGAAATCGGCGGCGAGCCGCCAACCGGCGCCACCTCGCGGGGCGGCCGGAAGTTGCTCAGGATGATCGACCGCGAGGAGAACCGCTCGGTGTCGTAGGCGATCGCCGCGACGTCCTCGTACCGCGTGGGCAGCCAGGCGCCGCCGAACCGCTCGGTGCGCGCGATCGGGCAACGCTGCCGCAGCTCGTCCTGGATCGGGTAGGGGTCGGCGGACCACCGCGGGTCGAGATGCGAGAAGTCGGTGGCCCAGTCGGAGACCGGTGCGGTGACGATCTCGCT
>DASYXX010000231.1:0-6367 GCA_035934395.1 Streptosporangiaceae bacterium | reverse complement strand
ATGAGGGCCTGGAGGCGGACAACTCGAAGACCTACTGGACCGCGCACAAGGCGGTCTACGAGGAGAAGGTCCGCGGCCCCATGGCCGAGCTGCTCGAGGAGCTCGCGCCGGAGTTCGGCGAGACCAAGATCTTCCGGCCGTACCGCGACGTCAGGTTCAGCAAGGACAAGTCGCCCTACCAGACGCACATCGGGGCGCTGGTCGGCGACGGCTACATCCAGCTGTCCGCGAACGGCCTGGCCGCCGGCGGGGGAATGCACGGCATGGCCCCCGACCAGGTGGACAGGTACCGGCAGGCCGTGGCCGCGGACACGACCGGCGAGGAGCTCGAGCGGATCATCTCCGCCATCGAGCGGCAGGAGATCGCCGTGCACGGGCAGGACGCGCTGAAGAGTGCGCCCCGGGGTTATCCCGCGGACCACCCGCGGATCGCGCTGCTGCGGTACAAGGGCGTGGTGACGTGGAAGGAGTGGCCGGTCGAGGCGTGGCTCGGGACGGCGGCAGCCAAGCAGCACGTGGCCGGGTTCCTGGCCGCCAGCCAGCCGCTCTGCTCCTGGCTCGCCGCGAACGTCGGCCCCAGCACCGCGCCGCCGGCTCGCCGCTGACCAGGGCCGGCGGGTCAGGCCGGGCTACACGCGCACGGTTAGCAGCCTCGCCGGGGTGTTCCGCCTACCCGCGGCGGCCGGACATGCTGGCGCGGGAGCAAGATGGAAGCATGGCTGACCGGCTGAGGGACGCTACCAGTCCGTACCTGCTCCAGCACGCTGGCAATCCGGTGGACTGGTGGCCGTGGAGCGACGAGGCGTTCAGCGAGGCGCGCGAGCGTGACGTTCCCGTGCTCCTTTCCGTGGGCTACTCGGCGTGTCACTGGTGCCACGTGATGGCGCACGAGTCGTTCGAGGACGTCAAGACCGCGGCGCTGATGAACGAGCACCTGGTATCGATCAAGGTGGATCGCGAGGAGCGGCCGGACGTCGACGCGGTCTACATGACCGCGACGCAGGCGATGACCGGGCAGGGCGGCTGGCCGATGACCGTGTTCATGACGCCGGACCGCGAGCCGTTCTTCACCGGCACGTACTTCCCGCGCGAGCAGTTTCAGCGGCTTGTGCTCGGGGTCGCCAACGCGTGGCGCGAGGACCGCGGCAGCGTCACCGGGCAGGCGAAGCGGATCGCGGCCGCGCTGGCCGAGCAGATGCAGGGCGGCGCGGCGGTGCGGGATTCCGTAGGCCCCGGTCGGGAAGTGCTGCGCCAGGCCTGCGACGGGGCGGTTGCCGGGCTGCGGTCGATCTACGACGCGAGACGGGGCGGGTTCGGCGGCGCTCCGAAGTTCCCGCCGTCGATGGTGCTCGAGTTCCTGCTCCGGCACCGCGAGCGGGACCCGGGGGAGTCCGGCGAGCTGGCGCAGCGCATGGCCGCGGGCACCCTGGAGGCGATGGCTCGCGGCGGGATGTACGACCAGCTCGGCGGCGGCTTCGCGCGCTACTCCGTCGACACGGACTGGGTGGTGCCGCACTTCGAGAAGATGCTCTACGACAACGCCCTGCTGGCCAGGGTCTACGCGCACTGGTGGCGCCGGACCGGCTCCGCGCTCGCCCGCCGGGTCGCCGCGGAGACCTGCTCCTGGATGATCGCCGAGCTGCGCACCCCCGAGGGCGGCTTCGCGTCGGCCCTCGACGCCGACAGCGAGGGCGAGGAGGGCAAGTTCTATGCGTGGACGCCGGCCCAGCTGCACGAGGTGCTGGGGGACGCCGACGGGCGGTACGCGGCCGAGGTATTCGGCGCGACCAGCGCGGGCACGTTCGAGCACGGGAAATCGGTGCTCCAGCTCCGCGCCGACCCGGCGGACGCCGAGCGCTTCGCACGGGTCCGGTCGGCGCTGCTGGCCGCGCGCGAGCAGCGGGTCCGCCCGGGCCGCGACGACAAGGTGGTGGCGGCCTGGAACGGCCTGGCCATCGCCGCGCTGGCCGAGGCCGGCCTGCTGCTGGAGCGCCCGGAGTTCATCGCCGCGGCGCGCGCCGCCGCGGAGCTGATCGCCGGGACGCACCTGGCCCGCGGCCGCCTGGCGCGGACCTCGAGGGACGGGGTCCCCGGGGGCAGCGCGGGCGTGCTCGACGACTACGCCTGCGTGGCCGAGGGGTACCTGGCGCTATACGGGGTCACCGGCGAGGCCCGCTGGGTGACGCTCGCCGGGCAGCTGCTCGAGACCGCGCTGGACAGGTTCGGCGACCCGGACGGCGGGTTCTACGACACCGCGGACGACGGCGAGCCGCTGATCTACCGGCCGGCCGACCCGGCGGACGGGCCGAGCCCTTCGGGGACGTTCGCGGTGGCCGGGGCGCTGCTCAGCTACTCGGCCCTCACCGGGTCGGCCCGGCACCGCGCCGCCGCCGCCCGGGCGCTCGGGCCGCTGCCCGCCATCGCATCGCGGTACCCGCGCGCCGGGGGCTGGGGCCTCGCGGTGGCCGAGGCGGTTGTCTCCGGCCCGGCCGAGATCGCGATCGTCGGCGCGGCCGGGGATGCCCGCACCGGGGCGCTGCACCGAATGGCGCTGCTCGCCGCGCCGCCGGGAGCGGTCATCGCGCTCGGTACGGGCGGGGAGTGCGGGGGAAAAGGCGAGGGCGGGGGAGAAGCAGCGGATGGGCAGAAAACTGAATCACGCCCGCCCGTCCCGCCCTTGCTGACCGGGCGCGAGCCGATAGGCGGCGCTCCCGCCGCGTATGTTTGCAGGGAGTTTGCCTGCCGGATGCCGGTCACAGATCCGGAGGTGCTCCGCGCCGAGCTAGGCTCGGCAGACGGGTCCGCATGATGCGCCATTAGGCCGGATGCCGGCATAGACACGCGGGCGGCTTTTGCGGCATCGTGTTGGGGGTCCACTGTGACGGGGCAGCAGCAATGGTGCCCACGCCGATCGCCGAGGGGAGTAGGGCAGGTGCGGATGCGCGAGGCTGCGCGTCGCTCGCTACTCGCGCTGGGTGCCGGGATCGCGCTGCTGGCCGCCGCGGCCGCGGGCAACGCGCCGGCCGCGCTCGCCGCGCCGCAGGCCAGCCTCGGTCCGGCCCTGATCTGGGGCCCCGGCGGGTCCGGCCAGCCGGCATCAGAGCTGCCCGGGCCCTCGCGCCCGGTGCCGCACGCGGTCGCCGTCGCCGACCTGTCCGGCTCCTCGCGGGCCACCGCGCTCGCTCCGCTGCACGGGCTGCTCCAGGCGGACCTGCTCGTGGTGGCGCCCACGACGCTGCCGGCCCGCCTCGCCGCGGCCGTGCGGCGGATGCGCGGCGTTATCGCCGTCGAGCCCGTTGACGCGGCGAGGATCCAGGTGAACGGCAAGTTCACGGCCATGCTGGGGGTCAACCCTTCGACGTTCCGCGCGTTCGCCGCCAGGCCCACGGCGCAGTCGGCCGGGCTGTGGCGGAACGTGGCTGAGGGCGGCGTCGCGGTCTCCTACACCATGGGCAAGCTGGACAAGCTCCCGCTCGGCCGGCCGCTTAGGGTGTCGGGCCGGCACATCGAGGACCTGCCGGTGGCCGGGTTCGGCACGGTCGGGATCGCCGGGGTCGATGCCGTGGTCTCCGACGCGACGGCGCGCTCGCTCGGGATCCCCGCCGGGAACGCGATCGTCATCAGCGCCCCGCACGCGGTGTTCAGCTCGCTGATGGCGCAGATCAAGAAGCTGCTGCCGCGGGGGGCCGCGATCGCACCGCTCGTGGCGCAGACCGTGACCTCCGCTCCCACCGCTGGGCCGACGGGCACAGGCACCGCCCCGCCCCCGGCCGGCGTCACCGGGATCAGCTCCGCCGACGGCCCCGGGCTGACCCGCGCCGAGGTCATCGCGTTCCTGAGCGCCGCAGAGAGCAGGCTGGGGCTGCCGTACGTGTGGGGCGGCAACGGCCCCGACGTGTTCGACTGCTCCGGCCTGGTGAAGTGGTCGCTCGCCCAGGCGGGCGTGGTCATGCCGCGGGTGGCCGCTGACCAGGCGCGCACCGGCCCGCAGGTTCCGCTCGGCCAGCTGCAGCCCGGCGACCTGCTCTTCTACCACACCGACCCCACCGCACCCGGCTACATCTCGCACGTGGCCATCTACGTGGGCGACGGGGAGATGATCCAGGCGCCGCAGCCCGGCCTGGACGTCGAGATCGTCCCCGCGGACTTCGGCTCCGAGTTCGCGGGCGCGGTGGCGGTCTACCCGAGGGTCGCCGTGGCCGTCGCCGCCAACCCGGAATTCTGAGTCCTGCCGCTGCCGTGACCGGCCCCGCCGCCCCGGGAGTACGCTCGGGGCGGGTATTGTCACTGCTCACGACGCTCTGTAATCTCGATTACATGAGTACGACAGAGGAAGAGCCGGTCGCAGGCTCGCTGAGCGAGAAGCTCCGCGGGTGGTTCAGCGGCCGCATGCCCAGCGACTGGTTCGCCGAGCCGCCGGAGATCAGGCACGACCGCGAGGAGATCTCCGTCATCGGCACGCTGTCGCCCCCTGAGGCCGCGCCCGGCGCCACGGAGGCCGAGCGCGCTACCGCCATCGAGGGCCGCAGCCGCAGGTTCCGCGAGGAGACGCGCCAGCAGCGGATCGAGATCGCCCGCGAGGCCGAGCTCAAGTTCGGCGGCCGCAAGGTCTCCTGGGGCGTGAACTGCGGCGAGAGGAGGGTGATGTTCACCACAATCTCGGTGCCGGTGATGACCAGGCTCCGCCAGCCCGAGCGGCTCGTCCTCGACACGCTTGTCGACGCCGGCGTCGCCCGCAGCCGCAGCGATGCCCTGGCCTGGTGCGTGCGGCTGGTCGGCCAGCACGAGGACAGCTGGCTCGCAGACCTCAGGGAGGCGCTGCGCCACGTCGAGCAGGTGCGATCCGCGGGGCCGCGGTCCTGAGCAGCGCTTCCCGCTCGCCTCGGGGCGCCCTTAAGGCCCTCGGCTCGCTCATGTGCTGAGCCCGCCGTCGCGGCTCAGTCCACGTCGTCGAGAGCGGCCGCGACGCGGCGGTGCGCCCGCCAGATCTCTTCTGGCAGGCCGGTGAACTGCTCCAGGTGCTGCTGGCGGTGCTCCATCTCCTGCCGCCAGCGCGCCGCGTCGATCGACAGGAGCGTCTCGAGGTCCTCCGACGCGATCACGAGGCCGTCGAGGTCCAGCTCGTCCTTGGTCGGGATGATGCCGACCGGCGTCTGCCTGCCGCTGACCTGGCCTTCGGTGAGCTGCAGCAGCCACAGCAGCGGCCGGAGGTTGTCGCGGTAGCCCGGCCACAGGTAGTGGCCGTCCTCGGGATCGCGCTGAAACCAGTTGACGTGCGCGAAGATCGGCTGGCTCGCGGCCGAGCCGATGACCTTCAGCCAGTGCGCGGCGTACGCGCCCTCGGGATAGGACATGAACGGACGCATCGACATCGGGTCGTAGCGCAGCAGCCCGTCGACGCCCTCGGCCGCGAACGTCGCCTCGGCGCCAAGCGTCAGGCCATCGTAGACGCCCTCGGCCAGGTCGGGGATCGCGCGGATCAGCGGCTCCCGGTCACTGGCGCGCCCGCCGAAGATGATCGCGTCGATCGGCACGCCCTTCGGGTCGTCGTAGTCCGGCGCGACGTTCGGCACATTGGCCAGCGTCGTGGTGAACCGGCTGTTGGGGTGCGCCCATGGCGCACCCGCCTCCCCGGGCGGCCGCTCGGCGATGAGCGTGCCGGTCCAGTCGCGCCACCCCGCGGGCTCGGCGGGCGGCTCGCGCGTGCGGCCCTCCCACCACACCTCATGCGTCTCGTCGTTGTAGGCGACGTTGGTGAACAGCGTGCCGGTGCCCGGCGCCACCGACGCGAGCGCGGTCGGGTTGGTGACCTCGTTGGTGTCCTTCGCGACGCCGAACACGCCGAACTCGGGGTTGATCGCGTAGATCTTGCCGTCGTCGGGATCGACCCGCAGCCACGCGATGTCGTCGCCGTAGAAGTCGACGCGGTACCGGTCGCCGAGCGCGTCGGGCGCGAGCATCATCGCCAGGTTCGTCTTGCCCGAGGCGCTCGGGAAGCCGCCGCAGATGTGGTAGCGCTTGCCGGTCAGCTTGTCGGCAATGCCGATGAGCATGAACTGCTCGGCGAGGAACCTGCCCGATGCCCAGCCGTCGTAGGCCGCCTGCCGCAGCCCGTGCGCGATCTTGCCGAGCAGCGCGTTGCCGCCGTAGGACGAGCCAAAGTGCAGGATGGTCCGCTCATCGGCGATCGTTACGAAGTAACGCTTGTCGTTAGGCGTGCCCTGGCCGAGCCTCTCGAGATCACCGGTGACGTGCACCGCGCGGACGAAGCTGTTCTGGTCGGCGAGGTTGTCGATGTAGGGCACCCCCACGCGGGCCATGCGGATCATGTGCAGCGTGACCGTGCGGCAGTCGGTGAGCTGCACGC
>DASYXX010000210.1:0-6485 GCA_035934395.1 Streptosporangiaceae bacterium | reverse complement strand
CGACGAGGAGGGTCTGGTTGGTGATCCTTCCCGACGGCGAACGCAAGATCCTCCGGAACCCGGCCACGCCGCGGCCTCGTGCCGTGCCTGTCCGGCCGGGAGCCCGGGGGGCGCCTGAGATCATCGTCTTCCCTCGGGGCGTGACAAGTGTTATAACAGTTGTTATACGCTACGTTCCAGATCATGGCAAGAGCCGCCGTCGATCCGCCCGGTGATCCGGGCGGACGCGAGCGGTTCATCGTCGCGGGGCTGCGCGTCCTGCAGGAACACGGGGCCGCCGAACTGACCCTGCGCCGGGTCGCGGAGCTGGCCGACTCGTCCACGATGGGGATCTACAGCTGCTTCGGCGGCCGGGCCGGGATGCTGGAGGCCATTTACCGGCGCGGATTCGAACTGCTCAAGGAGGCGATCACCGTCCCCCGGGCAGGGACGGCAGATCAGGCCAGGGCCGACCCGCGCCAGGCGATAATCGCGATCGCCACAGCCTACCGGCGGTTCGCGCTCGGCAATCCCGCCCTGTACGCGCTGATGTTCGAGCGCCCGCTGCCCGGTTTCGACCCCTCGCTGCAGCTGCGTTCCTGGGCGCTCAACCTCACCTTCACTCCGCTCGTCGAGGAGGTGGCACGTGCGCAAGCAGGCGGCCTGCTCGCCGGCGACGACCCGATCCGGCCGTCGTACCTGCTGTGGACCACCGTCCACGGCATCACCAGCATCGAACTCACCCACGCCGTGCGCAGCCCGCTGCAGGGCTGGTTCGTTGACAGCCCGGCAGCGGGCGAGCAGATCCTGCTGGAGGCAGTGCGAGCCGTGCTGACCGGACTGCGCTGAGGCGCGGACGGTCGGCCGCCCGGGCAAGGGGAGCCGCTCGCGGCGGAGGGCACGGCGGGATGGCCGTTACAAGGCCATCGCCGCGAGCGTGCCCACCAAGATGAACGGCCCGAGCGCCATTTGGCTGGTGCGGGTAGCCCGGTGCAGCGCCAGCAGCGCTCCGCCGTAGACCCCAGCCAGGACGAACGCGGCGAAGGCGAGGGCAAGCCCGTCGGCCAGTTCGGCCAGCAGCAGGTACGGGTCGTTCTGGGCGCGGCAGCGGGGGCAGCGGCCGGTGACCGGCTCTAGCCGCGCTCGGGCGAGATACCGCCGTGAACCCATCAGGCCGTGCCGGTCGCCGCTGCCCGCGGGCCGCATCTGGCACTCTCCGCGCGATTCGCCCGGACCCGGCAAACCGTCGCCGAGGCCCGCGTGACCACCATCACAACCGAGGAATCCGGCGGTCCGGTGAGCCGCCAGCCGCAGACCGCTGCCCACGGACGACGCCCGCCCGCGGTGCGCCCGCGCCGCTGGTCGTGATCACAGAGGCTGTCCGCTATATGTCCGTACACGTCCGGAAACAGCCGGACTCACAGGGACGCACAGGGGCTACGACAGCCGGTAGCACAACGGCCTGCGCCGACGCGTACGCGCAGGCCACGAGCCGTTTCCCCTGGTGGAGCTATTGGGTTCAAACCAACCGTTCGCTCGCGGAGTCGTCTGAAACGGCGCGCCAACCAGGAAGCTCCCATCGATAACCAGCCGGCCCGCCCGGGAAACCGCAGGTCGCGATGGTGATGGTCTGCGTGGAGCCCCGCTGGGGGCGCCAGTCTCTGCCACGACTGTCCGTGCAAGCGGACCAGGCGGTCACTCGCCTATTCCCCACGCCTCGGCGAACTGCCCGCGCGTGAACACTGGCGGTGTCGTTCGGCGGGATCGGCGGTGTAACCCCGGCCGTTATTACCTGACAAGGAAGTGCGGGCCGTGCAGCGGGCGGTGCGATGGATGATGGCCGGGCGGGGCGCGCGGGGGGCGGACCGTGACGGGTGGCCGGGCGGGCGCCCGCAGGAAGGGCACGCCCTCGGGCGGCCCAGGTGCTGGGGCAGGTGGCGCGCCGGCGACGCGGTTGCGGGCCGTGGACAGCAACGCGTACACGGAGTGGGATGCGGTGTACCGGGATAACGTCGGCTGGGTCCACCGGCTGATGTTCGCCAAGGTCGGCAACCGGCCTGATGCCGAGGACCTGACCACCGAGGTGTTCCTGGCCGCGCTGCGCCCGCTGCGGCTGCCCGCGAGCGTGGGTGCAGTGCGCGCCTACCTCCTGGCCACCGCCCGCACGGTCCTGGCCGGCTACTGGGCGCGGACGCTGCGCGTGCAGGTGACCGCGCTGACCGAAGACCCCGAGCAGGCGCTGACCGCTGGAGAGCCGGAGTCGGCGGCGCCGCGGCAGGCGCAGCAGATCCTGGCCGCCCTGCCCGACCGGTACCGGCAGGTCCTGCGGCTGCGGTTCCTGGAGGGCTGCACCGTCGCAGAGGCCGCCCAGGAGATCGGTATCAGCGTCGCGAACGCCAAGGTGCTCCAGCACCGGGCCATGCGGCGGGCCGCGCAGATAGCGGCCGGGCTGGAGTGATGATCATGCGCGGCATCAACCGGTACATCGAGGACCTGATAACGTCCCGCCGTCCCCGCCGGTTCCGGGTCGGCGAGGACCACGCCGCGACCGCCCGGACCGCGATCACGCTGCGGGCCGCCCGGCCGGGCAGCGGCGAGCCCGCCGAGGAGTTCGTCACCGCGCTGCACAAGAAACTGGCCGCCGAACTCGACCCGCCCGCCGCTCGCCGGGCCGTGGGCGGAAGGCGGACGTTCCTGCACGCCGCCACCGCGGTCGGCGCGGCCGCGGTCGGCGCGGCGGCAGGCGCCGGGGTCGACCACGTGCTGACGTCCCGCACCCCGCCCGGCCCCTCCTCCGCCGCGGCGGGCAGGCTGACCCCGAGCCGCGGGACCTGGCTCACCGTGGCGGCCAGCGCTGACCTGCCCGACGGCGCGGTACGCCCGTTCACGGCCGGCGCGGTCACCGGCTTCATCGAGCGGCACCGCGGCCAGCTGCGTGCCGTGTCCGGCATCTGCACCCACCAGGGTTGCAGGCTGGTCCTGGCCGCCCGCCCCGCCCGGCTGGTCTGCCCCTGCCACGGCGCGACATTCGCGCTCGACGGCGCGGCCCTCACCAATAGGTTCCCCGGCCCGCTGGCCGCACTGCCCCGGCTGGTGGTGCGCGAAGCCGACGGGGCGGTTCAGATCCTCGCGCCTGCACCCGGCCTCTAGACCGCTGACTCGGCCGGGCAGGATGATGCGGGCATGCCGACTCACGTTGTCTTGCTGCGCGGGGTCAACAACCTCGGCGGCAAGAGGGTCGCGATGGCGGATCTCAAAGAGGTTGTGACGTCGCTCGGCCATACCGATGTGATGACGTACATCCAGAGCGGAAACGTCCTATTCACGCCGCGGCTGGCAGACGGCAGGACGACGGGCCGCAAGGACACCGCGACGCTGGCCGCTGAGTTGGAGCGAGCCATCACGGACAGCATCGGCGTGCGGGCCCGTGCCGTGGTGCTCTCCCGCGAGGAACTCGCCGGCTGCGTGCACGACAACCCGTATCCGGGTGAGACCAATCCCAGGCTGCTGCATGCGGTGTTCCTGCCCGAGGTACCCGGACCCGGCCTGGCGGCCTGGGTGGCCGACGCGGAGCGGCAAGTGCGGGCGAAAGGCAGCCGGGACCAGGCCCAGGTGCTCGGCCGCACGGTCTACCTGCGCACCCCGGACGGGTACCCGCGCAGCGAACTGCGCCGCGTGCTCGCCAGGGCGGGCGGACCAACCTCGGCCGCAGTGGCCGGAACGGCGCGCAACTGGGCGACGGTCAGCAGGCTGGCCGGGCTTTGCAGAGCCTGACTTGCAGGCGCACCTTCCGGTGATAGCAATCCTTCGGGCATATACCGCGCGCGGTGGCCGCGAGCTGGACAATCGCGTGCCGAGGAAGTCGGCGGTGCGGTGCACCGGCCGTGGTCGTCAGACGAAGTGGACGCCGTCGTCGGCGGTTCCTGTGCCGTCACCCGTCAGGGCGGGCCGCTCCCGTTGTTGCTGGCGCCACAGCCCGGGCGGCTCGCCGTGGTGACGGCGGAATGCCGCGGCGAAGGCGTAGGGCGATGCGTAGCCGGTACGCTCGGCGACCTGCGCGAGCGTCGGCTGGCCGGTGCGCAGGTAGTCACGCGCCAGTGTCATGCGCCAGGTGGTCAGGTACTGCATCGGGGCCTGGCCGAGCGCCTGCTGGAAGCTTCGCGCGAACGCCGCCCGGGACAGCTCGCTGACGGCGGCCAGTTCCGTGACCGTCCATGGGTGGGCGGCGTTGTCGTGGAGGGCTTGCAGGGCCGCGCTCAGCCGGGGATCGGCCGAAGCCTGGTACCAGCGAGGGGCGCTGCCGCTGGTCTTGAAGCTGGTGCGGATGGCGAGGACCAGCAGGATGTCCAGGAGCCGGTCGAGCACGGTCTGCTGGCCGGGTTCGGAGGCGGCCAGTTCCCGCGACAGCACGGTGATGACATCGTGCAGGGGATCGCCGCCGCCCGCGGAGAGCGGCAGGACCTGGGGCAGCGCGCCGAGCAGCCCTTCGCCGACGTCACCGGAAAATCGGTAGGCGCCGCACAGGAACACCGTGGCCTGCCGGCCATCGGGGTGCTCGTCGTTGGCGTGCCGCGCTTTGAACTCCGCGGGCTCCAGGCAGGCGGCCCCCGGTTCATGGGCGATGTGGTGGTCGGGGCCGCCCCGCACGAGGGCCAGCTCGCCGGGCGCCAGTTCGACAGCCGCCCGGGGGTCGTCGAGCCAGAGCCAGGCTCGTCCCCGGACGACGGCGTGCAGCGCGAGCTGGATGGTCCCGGCCAGCCGCAGCCCCCAAGGGGGCGCGACCACGGTCCGGGCGAAGACACCGCCCGACGCGCGCGCCCTGGCCAGGTGATCCTGCAGGAGGTCCACACGGCGAGTGTTTGCCAGGACTAGCTCAATCGTCAAGTCGAATGAGCGTCTGACGTAAAGATGAGAGCGTTCTGCGCATTGATTCACTCCACATCGGCTCGGATCATGGAGCTATGGATAAGGCCGTCGAACGCGACCTGATGAGCCGGCAAGCCTTCACCTCCTCGGTGCTCCGCTCCGCGTGGGTTATGCAGAACTTCACCGACGAACACCTGCCCGTCGTCCAGGACATGATCACGGTACCCACGGCAGGCGGCGCGGAGGCGTTCGTCGACGCCGCAGACATCGCCGCAGTCGCCGTCGAGACGCTCGTCGAGCCCGACGCCCACGCCGCCGCTGTGTACGCGCCCACCGGCCCCGAAGCACTCACCGTGGCCCAGGTCGCCGACATCATCGCCGGTGTCGCCGGCCGACCCGTCCGCCACAACGACATCGAGCGCAGCGCCTGGGTCGACGGCGCCATCGCGGCCGGGATCGTGCCCGCCGACTACGGCGTCATGCTCAACTGGCTGACGGGGATGATCGCCTCCGGCCACGGCTCGCGGCCCAACGATGACGTCCGAAAGGTCACCGGAGTCCGGCCAGCCAGCTTCGCGGACTTCGCATACCGGAACGCCCGCGCCTGGGCCCTCCCGGCGGCGCACCCGTGACCGGCCGGCCGGGTTTCGAGGCGCTCGCTCCGTTCTTCCGGATCATCGCCGAGGGACTGAGCGGGCTCGTGGACGGAGAAGACTTCTTCGACACCCTGGCCGAGGACGCCGTCTTCGAGTACGTCATCTCCGTCCCCGGGTACCCACGGCGCGTCGTGGGCCGGGAGGCCGTCGCGGAGCTTTACCGCGGCTACGGGGAAACCATCGTCCTGCACGGTTCCGACGAACTGGCCGTCCACCGGGACCGCGAAGCCTCAGTCGTCATCCTCGAATACGCAGTCCACGGCCGGGCGGTCAGCACCGGGCATGCCTACGACAACCATTTTGTCTCCGTCATCACGATCAAGGACCGCAAGGTCACACACTGGCGCGACTACCTGGACCCCGTCGCCGTTTTCAACGCCGTCGGCTGGCCCGCCCACCAGAAATGAAAACGGACGCGTAGACCAAGTTTGAGCCGCCCGGAGAAAGGGCCACGGGCGCCGGGGCTGATCCCGGGACTCTCCCCGCCTGGGCTTGTGACCTCGGGTGCAACGCAGCCGTCAAGTCGCCTGCAATCCGGCCGTCCGGGTTAGTAGCGCACGCTGATAGCGCAGGTCACGGTCGTGAAAAACCTGGTAGCGAGCTAGCGAAGGGCGCCTTCTCATGCGGGTGCAGACAACGACGGGCGGGTCCGGGCAGATGACGTTTCTCGCGGCATCAGCATCCCGGGCAGTTCCCCGGTCGCGTCATAGGTGGTTGCGAAGCGGCCGCGCCTGATCGAGCTGCCCACGCAGACCCGGCGGGAGCGCGGACCGGCACAACCGCCGCCCCGTGCTGGCCCCGCTCCCGCCGTCCCCGCCCCGTGCTGGCCGCGCTCCGCCTGCCCTTAGCTGACGTAATCCGCATCGATTTATAGTGCCTTTAACGCAACGGGTTCTTCACGCTGCCTGCCGTGCGGGCGGGCTCCGGGGCGCCAAAGGGCGGGGATCGGCTCGCCCTGGCCGCGGGTCAGTCCGGGCGGGTCAG
>DASYXX010000184.1:0-4454 GCA_035934395.1 Streptosporangiaceae bacterium | reverse complement strand
GGAAAGGTCGCGATCGTCACTGGCGCGAGCCGGGGTGTCGGAGCGGCGCTGGCCGTGGCCCTCGCGAGCGAAGGCTGCTCGGTGGCATGCGCGGCTCGCTCCACCGCGGACGCGCCGCAGCGCACGCCCGGGACGCTGGATGAGACGGTGGCGCGGGCGCGCGCGGCCGGAAAGCCCGGAGGCGGCGACGCCGTCGCCGTGCCAGCCAACCTAGCCGTCGCGGAAGAGGTCGCTTCGATGGTCGCGCGGACGATCGAGCATTACGGGGGGGTGGACATCCTGGTCAACAACGCCGCGATCACCTTCGTCGGAGATCTCACCCAGCCTCTCCGGCGTCATGACCTGACCATGGAGGTCAACTACCGGGCGCCGTACCTGGCCATCCGGGAGGCCTACCCGTCGATGGAGCGACGCGGCGGCGGTGCCATCGTCAACGTCTCGTCACTAGCCGCTCTTGCCCCCCTCCCCAACATGCTCGCGTACGGGACGTCGAAGATCGCCCTCGAGCATCTCACGCTCGACGCGGCCCGTGAGCTGTACCCGAAGGGCATCGCGGTGAACTGCTTCCGCATCGACATCCCCGTGGCATCGGAGGGCTTCGTGGCCAACACGCCAGGGGCGGACCGGACCGGCTGGGAACCGCCCGAGGTGGCGGCGGAGGGCATCGTCTGGATGCTGAGGCAGCCGCTGCCGTACACAGGCCGGCGGGAGAGCATGTATCACCTTCGCGCCCGGGAGCGGATCATGCCGTCGCAGGCGAGCCAGCCTTTCAGCGGCACAGTGCCGCGAACGGAGCTCTTCGAGGGACTGTGGGAGGAAACGCAGCCGTCGATACTCCGCGAGCCCCATGAGGAGGGCCGGGATGCGCCTGGGCATGTACATCGACATGCGAAATCCAGCCCGCTGGCATAAGCCCTGGGACAAGCACTACGGAAGGTGGCTGGAGCGGATCGAGGAAGCGGAGAGGCTCGGCGCCTCGTCGGTATGGCTGACCGAGCACCATTTCTTCGACGACGGCTACCTGCCGCAGTGCTGGACCTTCGCGGCGGCGATCGCGGCGAGGACCACGCAGGTGCGGATCGGCTCCGGGGTGTCCATTCTCCCGCTGCACGACCCGCTCGAGCTGGCCGAGCAGATCGCGCTCGTCGACGTCATCAGCGGCGGCCGAGTCGAGCCCGGGTTCGGCGTCGGGTACCGCAAGCCGGAGTACCTCGCCTTCGGGGGGAACTTCAAGCGGCGTTATGCCGAGTTCGCGCAGAGGATCGCCCGGCTGCGGGCCTTCTGGGGCGAGGTACCCGGTGCGGAACGGACCATCACCCCGGGGCCGGTGCAGCGTCCGGTGCCGCTATGGGGCGGTTTCGGCGGGCCGCGCGGCGCCATGCTGGCCGGACGCCTCGGGCTCGGGCTGCAATCGCTGAACCCGGCGCTGCTCGGGCCGTACCTGGCTGGCCTGGAGGCCGGCCGACACGACACGTCCGTGGCGCGGATGGCCGGCACCGTGCAGTTCTTCCTCTCCGACGACCCCGACGGCGCCTGGCAGCAGGTCAGGGAGCACCTGGCGTACCGGTGGAGCTCGTACAACCGTTACATGTTCGAAGGCACGAGCCGGGAGCTGGACAAACCCGCGTACTACGATCTGGACGGGCTCCGAGACCAGATCCTGATCGGCACGCCCGAGGATGTCGCCGCCGCGCTGCGCGAGCGCCTGTCTGGTCTCCCGGTCACCGACCTGATGTTCTGGGGGGACTTTCCCGGCCTGGCCGACGATCTGATCGACCGGCACATCGAGCTCAGCATCACCCGGCTGGCTCCCCTGCTGTCAGGGGAACAAGCACTATGAGCAGCCAGCCAACGATCGAGCAGCGCCTCGACGCTGTCGAGGCGAGGCTGGCGATCGGCCAGCTTCCCGTCCGCTACGCGCTGGCCACCGACAGCCGCGACATCGATGGCTGGGTCCGGCTCTTCGTACCCGACGTCCAGGTCGGCAGGAGTGGCTCGGGGAGAGACGCGCTCGCCGCCTTCATCGGCCCACGCCTTCGGGCTTTCCGGCGCTCGGTCCATTTCGTCGGCGCGCACCGGATCGACCTCGACGCCGGTGACCGCGACCGCGCGACCGGCGCGGTCTACTGCAGGGCCGAGCACGAGGTCGGCGACCGGTGGATCGTCATGGCCATCTGCTACTTCGACGAATACCGGAGGGTCGGCGGCGAGTGGCTGTTCGTCCGCCGCCGGGCGAAACACTGGTACTCCGCCGACATCTCGGAGCATCCACAGGGTGTCGGCTTCAACGGGTGGGCGCACCCGCGCGCCGCGATGCTGCCCCAGGAGTTCCCGACCTGGGAGGCATTCTGGGCGGCTCATTGAATGTGCGCGGCCCTCACCGGTGCGGTGACTGCTCGGGGTCAGCCATCGCCAGGACCTCACGCTCCCGTCGTGGATCCAGCCCCATCACACGGCGCTCCGCACCTGCTGGCGGATCTCCCTCGGCCTGCAGCCAGGCCCAGGTGTCGGCCACGGTCTCCTCGACCCGGCGGCAGCTCAGCCCGGCTGCATGCGCCGCAGAGACGTCGACGCTGTAAGGGCCGGCCTGTTCCTTGCCCGGCGGCGGGAACCAGACCGGAAGCTCGGTCATCGGGGCGATGCCCGCGCGCTCGATGACCTCCGGCGCCACCCAGACCAGCCGGGCAGGCGAACCGGTCGCGGCCTTCGCCGCCTCCAGCAGGCTGCGCATGGTCGCATGGCCGGGCTTGCTGACCGTATTGAACGCGCCGGCGATCCCGCGGTCCGCGGCGCGCAGCAGCCAGGCCGCAAGATCCCGGCAGTCGATGTACTGGA
Source organism: Streptosporangiaceae bacterium (assembly GCA_035934395.1). Taxonomy (GTDB): domain Bacteria; phylum Actinomycetota; class Actinomycetes; order Streptosporangiales; family Streptosporangiaceae; genus JASHPR01. The sequence continues at coordinate 1,619 of DASYXX010000184.1, read as the reverse complement.
GCGGCTGCTCGGGCGGCCCGGGAGCGAGCACGTCACCGCCGCGCTCGAGGCGCCGCAGCCACCACGGCATCCGGCCGGCTATCTCATACGGGCCGAGGATCACGCCCGCCCTGGCCAGCAGCGCGCGGTTGCCGAACGCCGACTCGGCCGCCAGCTCGCCACCCCGCTTGGCCGCCGGGTAGTCGTCACTCGCCGCCGACGCGGGATCGGCGTCGACGACCGGCGCGCGCTCGGTGGCGCCCGCCGGCAGCGGGCGCCGGTACACCGCCCCGCTGGACACGTAGCTGTAGTGCCCCGCCCGGCCGCTGAGCAGCCGCGCCGCGCCGCCAACCACGCGAGGCGCGCCCCTCCAGGTGTCGACGACCGCATCCCAGACCTCGTCGCCGAGCGCGGCGGCCAGCCGTCCTGGAACGGTTCGGTCGGCGTGCAGCGCCCGTGCCCGGGCGGCGGGCCGCCCGCTGATCCCGCGGTTCACGGTGGTGACCTCATCGCCCCGGGCGAGCGCGCACTCGACCACCGCGCGCCCGACGTGCTGCGTGCCACCCAGGACGAGTACCTTCATCCAGCCCCCGTTTCGGGGTCATCCGTACAGCAGTAGGCGCCGAACCGGTCAAGGTAGCCCGTGAACGACCTGACGATCCCGGTCGGCGTCAGCCCGTAATCCCCGGGGCTGTAGCGGTGCTCGGGCCGGGACCCGCGGCGGTTGCCCGCCGCCCAGTCCGCCATGGCCGCCCGCACCCCGCTGTCGAGCGCGAGCCCGGCGAAGTCGTACACCCGCTCGGCGACCCCGGCCGGGTCGGCTTCGAGTTCGTGCTGGCCGACGTCGATGAACCGGTCCTCGCCGATCGCGTCGCGCGCGGCCATCGCGCGCCGCATGCCGTCGGCCCAGTGCTCGAGGAGCAGCTGGCCGAACTCCGGTTCGGGTGTCCAGCTCGGCGTCCGCAGCCGCCGCGCGTCAGCGACCGTGCTGCAAGTCGACGCGAGCGCGGCGACCGGGTCGCGGTGGGTGAACACGAAGCGGGCATCGGGATAGTGGGCGGCGGCCTCGCGCAGCAGGAACATATAGGCCGGCGTCTTGAGCAGCCAGTAGTGGGGCGGCCTGCGCGAGTGGAGCAAGCGCAGCACGCGCTCCTGGTAGGGAAAGACGGTGCGGTGCTCGGTGTCCCGCCACCACGCCGCGTGCGACGGCACGGGGAAGGTCAGCTCCGCATGGTCGAACGCCAGCGCGTGGATCGGCCAGTCCTCGGCCGGGCCGTCCACCGCGACGATGTGGCGGGCGTTGGGGGGCGGCGCCTTGCTCGGGCGGCGGGGGTCCTCATGCTCGATGGCGAGGACCGGCGGCGGGACCGGGTCGTTGACCTCCCAGGGGCGTAGATAGCGAAACCGGGGGTCGTTGGCGAGCAGGAAGTGGAGCGCTGTCGTCGCCGTGCGCGGCAGCCCGACGATCATGAGCGGGCCCTCGACGGGGTGCGCCGCCTCGGGGCCGTGGTCCGCGTACCAGGCCTCGATGCGCAGACGGGTGACCAGGCGGGCGACGATGAGCGTCTCGATCTGCTCCACCGCCGCGAGGTCGCCGCGCACGTCATGTTCGACGGCCGCGACGAGGCTCTCGAACCCGT
>DASYXX010000166.1:0-5362 GCA_035934395.1 Streptosporangiaceae bacterium | reverse complement strand
CGGCGGCCGTCCCCTGCACGATGTTGGAGCTGACCACGCCGAAGGCCGTCCACCGCCCGCGACGCTGCCCTCCGGCCAGGGCGTTCTTCGTCACGACCGCGAAGTCCGGGCCGGGGATCAGGACGAGCACGACGGCGAACGCCAGGAACTCGCCGTAAGCCGACCACGTCACCGCACAGATGGTACATCGCGGCGGCGGCCTGCACCGCTCTACGCGTATGTCGACATCCGTCGGCCTTCCTGTCATCAGACTGGTGAACTCCAGGGCGGCCTCGTCCGTGTCCAGTGGTGGATCCCTCCCCGCTCGTGGATCCAGCGAGCCGTCCGGTGCTGCGGCCAGACGCCGGCTGGCCGGTTCCGCCTGCCGCTAACGCGAAGGAGGGATGCCCGTATGGCGCTCGTCGCTTTGGTCGCCTGGCTGTGCACCGTCAGCATCGGCCTCTACCTGCTGGCCATCTGGCTCATCGAATACGACCGGGAGTCCCAGTCGGCCGCGGCCACCCGCCTGCCCGTGCCGGTGATCGGCACCCATGCCCTGCTCGCCTTCGGCGGCCTGGCCGTGTGGGCGCTGTACCTGATCACCGACGCCGTCAGGCTCGCCTGGGTGGCGGCCGCGACCCTGGGCGTCGTCGCGACGCTCGGCCTCACGATGGCCGCGCGCTGGATCGGGGTCCGCCGGGCGCACGAGGCCCCGCGGGCCGCCGCCGTGCCGGTCGGCGCACGACTTGGCCGCGCCAGCATCAGAGCCCCGGTCCCGCCGGAGCGCCACTTCCCGGCGCCGGTCGTCGTCGTGCACGGCATCTTCGCCGGGGCCACGATCCTCCTGGTGCTACTGACCGCCTTTGGCGTCGGCGCGAGCTGAGCCCGCGCCGAGGCCGCCCGCCACCGGACCGACATCCGCCCGTTATACGGCTTTCGCCGTTTCCTGCGCGGCCTGGCCATGTGGTCGATGGGCCACCGACCCCCATAGGGGGTGGTCGATGGGCCATCGACACCAATCCCGCCGGGGGACTCTGCGCCCGTTGCCGGAGCCCTGGGGAAATCCCCAGGCGGAAGAAGGGTGATTTCCGCATTCCCGGCTGCGGCGCCCTTTTCGTAGCGTGCCAGCAAGAGCCCGATGGCTTACCGCTGCGGAGGAGGCCTGGTGATCACGACGCGAGGTGAGCGGGGAACACAGCCGTGACCGCCGACGCCGGGCGGTACCGTTTCCCGGCGGTGCTCCGGTCCGAGTGGATCAAGCTGCGTACGGTCCGCTCGACCCGGTGGACGCTGCTGGCGCTGGTCGTGCTGACGGTCGCGATCGGGATCGGCGTCTCCATCCCCGAGGCCCACGGCGTCGCGCACTCGGGGGCTCGCCGGGCGGGCTTTGACCCGACGAACTGGAGCCTGTCGGTCCTCGGGTTCAGCCAGTTCCTGGTCGGCGTGATCGGCGTGCTGGTCATGAGCGGCGAGTACTCCGGCGGCTCGATCGGCACGAGCCTGGCCGCGGTGCCGAACCGGATGCGCCTGCTCGCCGCCAAGACCGTCGTCGCAGGAGCCGCGACGCTGCTGCTCGGCGAGGTGATCGCGTTCTCGATGTTCTTCTCGGGACAGGCGATCCTCGCCTCCGCCGGGGCGCCGCACGCCACGCTGGGCCAGCCCGGGGTGCTGCGGGCCGTCACGCTCTCGGGGCTGTACCTGGCGCTGCTGGCGCTGTTCGGCCTCGGGCTCGGCACGATCTGCCGCCGCGCGGCCGGCGCCATCGTCGCCTACGCAGGCGCCACGTTCGTCTCGGTGTTCGTGCTCCTCGGCCTGGGCGCGGGCCGGTACGCGCCCGAGATCATGCTGCTGAACTCGGTCACCGCCGTGCGGCCGCAGCCCGGAACCGGGCTGGCGCCCGGGTGGGACTCGATCGCGGTGATGGGGGCCTACACGGCCGCGGCGCTCGTGGCCGGAGGCGTCCTGCTGGTCCGGCGGGATGCGTGACGGTGGTGCGTCCCGCCGCTCGCGAGCACGGCAGGGTGAGCGCCCGCCGCGATCGGAGCGACAATGGCCAGGTGATCAGCGCTACCCGGGAACTCCCCCGCACCGCAAGCCGGCTGGCCGCGTTCTGGCTGCTGACAGCCATCCTCAGGGCTCCGTTCACCCGGCACACCTGGGCCGGCCTGCTCTACATCGTCGTCGGCCTGCCGTTCGCCGCGCTGGCCACGGTGCTGGCCGCGCCGCTCGTTGTCGGCGCGCCGCTCACGATCACGCTGATCGGCATGCCGCTGGTAGTGATCACCCTGCTGAGCGCCCGGCGGCTGGCAGGCCTGCAGCGTGACCTGGCGGGAAGGCTCATCGGCGAGCAGGTCGATGCCCCGCGGCCGGTGCGCCGGGGACCAGGCTTCCGGGGCTGGGTCGACGCCGGACTGCGCGACGCGGCGGGATGGCGCGCCGTCGGCTATTTCGCGCTCAAGCTCCCCCTGGCGGTGGCCGGGAGCTACGCCGTGCTGGCCCTGCTGGCCTTCGGGATCGCCGACCTCACCTACCCGCTCCGCTGGGCGACCGGCAACGCCGCGGTCCGGGACTTCCGCGGTCACCATTCCGTCCCGTTCACGTTCTTCCCGGTGCGCACCCAGGGCGGGGCGTTCGTGATCGGGGTGTTCGGTCTCGGCGCGCTGCTGGCCGCCCCGTGGGCGGTGCGGCTGCTCGTGGCGATCGACCGGCGCCTGGTCCGCGGCCTGCTCGGCCCGGTCACGCTGTCCGAGCGGGTCAGGTCGCTGCAGGCCAGCCGGGCCCGGGCGGTCGACGAGTCCGCCGCCGAGCTGCGGCGGATCGAGCGCGACCTGCACGACGGCGCCCAGGCCCGGCTCGCGGCCCTGGCCATGACCCTCGGCCAGATCAAGGAGAACCTGGCCCGGGAGGCATTGGGCGCATCGCCCAATCTCAGCCGGACCCGGGAGCTGGCCGACGCCGCCCAACGCAACGCCAAGGACGCGCTGGCGGAGCTGCGGGACCTGGCGCGGGGCATTCATCCCCCGGTACTCGACGCCGGCCTCGGCACCGCCCTGGCCACGCTGGTCACGGCCAGCACGATCCCGGTGCGCGTGGCCGTCGACGTGCCCGACCGCCCCTCGCCGTCGATCGAGACCATGGCCTACTTCTGCGTGGCCGAGCTTCTCGCCAACGTGGCCAAGCACAGCGGCGCCTGCCGCGCGTCGGTCCAGGTCACCATGGGTCACGGCAGGCTCCTGGTCACGGTCACCGACGACGGGAACGGTGGCGCCCGGGTCGGCGCCGGCGGTGGGCTGGCCGGGCTGGTCGAGCGGGTCGGCACGGTCGACGGCGAGGTCCACGTCGACAGCCCGGCCGGCGGCCCGACCGTGGTCCGCGTCGAGCTCCCCGGACACAGCTGATGCTCCCCTCCCCGCCCTCCCCACCCTCGCGCGTAGTGATCGCCGAGGACGCGGCGATCCTGCGCGACGGCCTCGCCCAGCTCCTCGGCGACCGGGGCTACGACGTGGTCGCCGCGGTCAGCGACGCCGAGGCCCTGCGGCGCGCGGTCGGCGAGCACCTTCCCGACGTGGCCATCATCGACGTGCGCATGCCGCCCGGCCACACCGACGAGGGGCTACGCGCCGCGCTGGCCATCCGGGGCGACCACCCGGGCGTCGGGGTGCTCGTCTTCTCCCAGTACATCGAGACCCGCTACGCCACCGAGCTGCTGCGCGGCACCCCGGCCGGCGTGGGCTACCTGCTCAAGGACCGCGTGGCCGACATCGCCGAGTTCGCCGAGGCGCTCGACCGGGTGGCCGCGGGCGGCACCGCCCTCGACCCCGAGGTGGTCAGCCAGCTCCTGGCCGCCAGCCACCAGGCCGCCGGCATCGCCGCCCTCAGCCCGCGCGAGCGCGACGTGCTCACGCTCATGGCCGAGGGCCGCTCGAACACGGGCATCGCCGCGATGCTCGTCATCTCCGAGGGGGCCGTGGAGAAGCACATCGCGAACATCTTCGCCAAGCTGGGCCTGGCTCCCTCGGAAACCGACAACCGCCGCGTCCTGGCCGTCCTCCGCCACCTCCAGGCCTAGTACGCGCAGCATCAGGCGAAGCGAAAGTGGTCAGAAAGTGCTGCGATCGCGGCACTTTCTGACCACTTTCCGGGCCATCGTGGAGGTGGCGGGGATCGAACCCGCGTCCTTCAGTACCTCACCAGGTCTTCTCCGGGCGCAGCCTGCTGTGCTTTTCTCAGCCCCGGCGGTCACGCAGGCAAGTCGCCGACGGGCTCAGCCGCTGTTAGGTGTCCCGTCTAGTCCCGCGGCCGGGCCAGACGGTGGATCCTCCTAGCTGATGCCAGACACCGGGCCGGAGGCGCTCCCGGGCTGACAGCCTCTAACTCGCGTTAGGCCGCGAGGGCGAGGCGAGTGCGCGTTGAGTTGGCACTTGTACAGATGCGGTCACAGGATTTACGAGGTCACAACCGCAGCCCTCGGCCCGCTTCCCCTGGATCAACCACCGAAGTCGAAACCAGTCACCCCCTCTTGAGTTGTACCTGCATGGTACCCGATGGTGAACAGCTAGCGAAGCCCAAATATGCCCATAACGCCCCACGATTCGGCGGTCGGCGCGGCGCGGAAGATCGCGGTGATGAGAAACCCCCGTGGGCGCTGGCGGTGGCCGAAATCGCGCCCACGGGGGCCGACCGGCAGGGTCGGGGCCGGTCTTAAAGGCCCGGACCTCCCCCGAGATGAGGCCCGGTTCTCATCACGACGACTGGGCCGCAACCCCCCAAGCGGCACCCCAGTCACTAAAGAAGACGCCGCACCGCTGCCGGATGGTTGCTCCCCGTTACCAAAATGCGGGCAACGACGCGGTCAGGATCCGGCCGCGGTTCAAGGGGTTCGGGTCATGGAGCGGTCAGCCGGGTGGGCCCGGAGCACCAGAGCCCCTGGCTCGTGCAGCAGGACCTCTGCAGCCCCGGCGACGCCGGGCTCGACTTCCGCAGCACGCTGGTGCGCCTCGTGGCGTCGGCGATCCCGGCTGAGTCGCGCCGCTCGCCCGCCTCGGCCCGCGCGGCCCTAACCGCATCGATGTCCCATAGATGCTGCTAGAGGGGCTGTTGCAGAATTGCCCAGAAGATCAAGTTCGCCACTACATGCGGGGCGGACACGCGAGAGCAAGCCCAGATGTTGCGGACAAAAGACACGGATCCGGGATTTTGCAACAGCCCCTAGAACCGCATCGAAGTTCCATCGATGCGGTTCGGAGCGGTCACGGAGGGTCGAGGATCCGGAGGTAGTGCCGCTGAGCGTGCGGGAGCGGTGCCCAGAAGGCGAGCGGGCAACGCGGTTCAGAATCCGGTGCGCAGGTCGCGGAGGAACTGGCCGGCCAGCGGGGCGGCCGAG
>DASYXX010000164.1:0-5149 GCA_035934395.1 Streptosporangiaceae bacterium | reverse complement strand
CGACTACATGCGCTATGAGCTGATGTGGAGCTACCCGCCGAACGTGGAGGCCGGGGAGGACATCCGCATAGCGTCGCTGGACGACATGCCCGACGACATGCCGGTACGGGACTTCGCCCTGTTCGACTCCCGGCACCTGCTCTGGTACGACTACGACGAGAACCGGGCCATGATCGCGTGCGAGCTGGAGGAAGACCCCGCGCTGATTGTCCTGGCTAACCACTGGCGGGACGCGGCGATGCACGCGGGGATCGCGCTGCAGGACTACTTGGATCTGGCCGCCTAGAGGGAGGGACTGCTTGCCAGACGACCGGACAGAGAGGACGAGACTTGCCGAGGCGCTGCGGTCTGCACGAGAGGCCACTGGGCTTACTGGCGTGGCCTTGGCCGCCCGCCTCGGCTGGGACCAGTCTCGGCTGTCCAAGATCGAACGGGGCAAGCAGTTCCCGAGCGCGGATGATGTCAGGGCCTGGGCGTCAGCGGCGGGGACTGACCCGGGCCCTTTGCTGGAGCAGCTGCAGCGGGCAAGGTCTGAGCACGCCACCTGGCGCCAGGAGTACCGCAGGGCCGGTAGTCCCGCAGCGAAGCAGGCCAGGATCGGGGGCCGCTACGAGTCGGCTACCCGCATCGGGAAGTTCCAGCCCGTCATGATCCCGAGCCAGCTGCAGACCGCTGAGTACGCGCGTGAGCTGCTGCGCGGCCCCTCGGGTCCGGGCGCCTGGGGCGCCACCGACGAGGCCATAGAGGCCATGGTGGGCGCGAGGATGCAGCGCCAGCAGATCCTCTACGAGCCGGGGAGAAACATCTCGGTGGTGATCCTGGAAGCGGCCTTGTACACGCGCCTGGTCTCCCCGGCTGCGATGGCGGGGCAGCTGGACCGCATGCTGGCGCTAGAGGGCGCGATCGCGCTGGACCTCGGGATCATCCCGCAGACGGCACTGGTCCCGGTCTTCCCGATCAGCGGCTTCGTGGTCTTTGACGATCAGCTCGTCGTCGTGGAGACCATCGGCGGGGAAGACCAGATCAGCGACCCCGAAGAAGTGTCGCGCTATGTGCATTGGTTCGGGCTGCTATCTGGGGCGGCATTTCACGGACGTGAGGCGGCCGGGCTGATCCGCGCCGCGATTAACAACCAGCAGACTGTGTGAAAGGACGATGCACGATGACCGACACCGAATATCCACCGGCCTCCGAGGAAGCCAGGCCCCCCGGTGCGCCGGGCCTTGGCGCTTGTGGCCAGGCTCGTGGCCGCCGCCCTGGTGACCGGGCTCCCGACCGCCGGCGGCGGAGAGGATGACCGCCGGTGAGCGACCAGCAGACCGAGGTTAATTACGACCCGCAGTACACGCCGCGCGATACCGGCCAGCATCACCACGTGCCGCACGACACCCCGGCGCCAACCAGGCCGACGCTGAAGCTCAGCGACCCACCTCCCCGGCAGCACCGCCCCTGGCCGCTGGCGGCCCGGCTCGCGGTCGCGGTCCTGATCATCGGCCTGGCTACTGGCTTCACCATGTCGCTGGCCTCGCTTCACACCGTCTCCAAGAAGGCAACGCAGGCCAGCCAGCTGGCCTCCGCCGAGGCGGCATCGCTCGCATCGATGGGCCGCCAGCTCGCGGCGGTCCAGGCAAAGGTCGCAGCTCCGGCTAAGGCGTACCGGCCACCCGCGATCTACCAGCACTACGGCATGTGCGTCTCGTTTTCCCGCAATACGGGCAACGGCGATCTCGTGGACGTCAACTTCACCACGCCCCAGGTTTCGGCCGGGTCTTACACCTGCAATCAGGGGACCTTCGTCTCAGTCGTCCCGGCGCCGTAGGGCCCGGGGCACCTGCCGACCGACGTGCTGATCGTGCTAGGACACCGGCGGATACACCACCACGCCGCCAGCCCGCACCGCCCCTAGCCGACTCCTCTGCCAAGATCGTGCCCGTCGCGGTCTGCCGCGCCGACTCCGGCAGCTTCCCCTCCCGCCACCACCGCCATGCCGTCTGATCGCGCACACCCTACGCGCCGCCCACTCCCGGAGCTCCACGACGTCGCCGATTAGAACATATGTTTGCGGCATCCGATGACGCCACGCCGAGCAGCTGCTAGCCCTTAGCGGCGGCCACAGTGGCGACGGCCGCCGCCACGACGGCTTCCAGGCGCTGGGTGTGTGCGCCGCGCCAGTACACCTGGCCACACGCCGGGCAGCGGGCGAACGCATCGTAGGTCCGGCGCGTGCCCGGCTGCAGGACCTGCTCGACCTCGGCCTTGTCCGCCGCGACCAGGCGGCCGTTGCACGCGGTGCAGATCGTCCACGGGGCCAGCGGCGGCGCGAACCGTTCCAGCACGTCCTGCAGCTGGTGGTCGGGCCGGGCGCCGCGAACGTAGCCGCCCAGCCGCAGGCTCCTGCGGCGCAGCAGCCCGCGGTCCTGGGTGAGCAGCACCCGATTCTGCTCGTTCGCCGCCGCGATCAGCTCGTCGTCCCGAGCGTCGTTGGAGTAGGCCGAGTCCACGCCGACGAGCCGGAGCCGACGCGCCAGCGCCCCGAGGTGCACGTCGAGGAGAAACCGCGGCCGAGCGAGCGGCAGCCGCTGCGGCCTGGCGACCGGGCGGACATCCACCACGTCGCCGACGGCGGGCCGGTAGGACCGGGCGACCGGCCGCCCGCCGGCGAGCAGCGAGCCGACCTCGGTCAGCGGCACGCCGAGCGCCTCGACCAGGTGGCCGGACGTCGACGTCCCGTCGCAGGACACCAGCACGCCGGGCCGCCGGTTGCGCGGCGCGAGGAAGAACCAGAGGTCCTCATCGAACCGCAGGCACACCCCGGACCCGCTCATCTAGCCAGCATCGCACCGCGGCAGCGCCGCGCCCGGCCGGGCCGCGGCGGCTCAGCTCAATCCCTTGCCGTAGTCCACGCTCACCCAGTGCTCGGGCGTCATCCTGAAGATCACGCTCTCGCGGCCCGGATCGGGATTGCTCGCCACGTACCAGTCACCGCCCTCGGTGCCCAGGTAGCGGCGTGCCATCGCCAGCCGCTCACCGGGGTCGAGCTCGGAGAACGCGACCGGCCCCTCGACGCTGACATAGCGATAGGGCGGGCTCTCGTCCTGCGCGCACAGGGTCATCCGGCCGGACCCGCGAAGCGCCCGCCCCTTGCGCGAATTGCGCCCGGTGATCACGCTGACCTGCCCGCCGGCCTGGTAGTGGTACCAGACCGGGACGGCGAGCGGCCCCCGGTCGTCCCCGGCCACCACGCTCAGCACCCCGACGTGCACCCCTGCCAGGAACTGCTCCCGCTCCTCGACGCTCATGGCGAGCGACATGACACCCTCCCTCGACACCGGCACCGGTCAGGCTGTATTCCCCACCCGCTCAGGCTCCTGATTCTCGCAGAACCCGGCGGGCCGGGGATCCGCCAGAATGGTCTGGCATGGGCGTCCGCATCGAGCCGATGACACTGTCCGACCTCGCCGAGGTGCTGGCCGATCACGATCGGTTCTGGGGCGGCCGCGACATGCGCTTCCTGCACCAGCGCGTACTGGTACGGGAGTTCGGCGACACCTGCCTGACCGCCCGCGACGCCGGTGACCGGATCGCCGGCTACCTGATCGGGTTCACCACGCCGCGCCGCGTCGGTTACATCCACGCGGTCGCCGTGCGCGACGAGGCGCGCGGGACCGGGTGCGGCCAGGCCCTCTACCAGGCGTTCGCTGCCATCGCCGCCGCGCAGGGAGCGGAGCAGCTGAAGGCGATAACCACGGTGACCAACGGCGGGTCGATCGCCTTCCACCGCCGGCTCGGCTTCGACGTCCGCCAGGTCGACGACTACAGCGGCCCCGGCGTCCCACGGATGGTGATGACCCGCCTGCTGCCCCTCGGTCTCAGCGGTCCGGGCGCGCGATGACCTGGAGCGTGGCCAGGGTCGGGTCGGCCGCGTAGGCGATGCGCCCGCCGTCGGCTCGGACCTCGCGCAGCGCGTGCAGGGCCTCCGCGGTGACCAGCTCGCCGGGCGCGAAAACGGGGACGCCCGGCGGGTAGGGCGCGATCAGCTCGGCGCTGACCCGGCCGACGGCTGCGTCGGCGGGGACGGTCTCGGCCGGGGCGAAGAACGCGTCCCTGGGCGCGAGGATCGTCTCCGGCACCACGGTCCACGCGGCAGCCGGAGCGGGATGCCGGGGCGGGCCGCGGTGCCGCTCGACGGCGGCGATGAGCGTCTCGGTGAACGCGGCGACCTGGTCCTCGTCGTCGGCCATCGCGACGATCGGCACCACCGTGTCCCGGTCGGCCATCTCCACCGGCATCCCCGCCGCGATCAGGTCGGCCTCCACCGCGATGCCGTGCGCGCCGGTGCCGGCCAGCAGCACGACCAGCTTGGTCGGCTCGACGCCGGGGCCGTCCAGCACGCCGAGCCCCGGTACCTGCCGCAGCCGCTGCCTGGCCGCCGCGACGGAGTGCAGCAGCCGGCCGCACAGGTCCTTGCCGTCCCGGGCCAGCAGCGCCCGGGCGGCGTCGATGCTCGCCATGATCGAGCCCGTGGGGCTGGTGGTGTGGGTGGCGTCGAAGGCCCGGTCCAGCCGCGCGGGGTCCAGCCTCTCGGTCCTGGCCAGCACCAGCGCGCCCTGGGTGTAGGCGGGCAGCGCCTTGTGCGCGCTGGTCACCATCGCGTCCGCGCCGGCCGCGAGCGCGTGCGGCGGCAGGTCCGGGTGGAACCCCAGGTGCGCGGCCCACGCCGCGTCGACGACGAGCGGTACCCCGGCCTCGTGGGCGGCCGCGGCGTGCCCGGCCAGGTCGCCGATCGTCCCCACGTAGGAGGGTTCCCCGAGGTAGACCGCGCACGCTCGTGGATGCGCCCGCAGCGCGGCCCGGACGGTATCGACGGCCACCGCCCCGGGCAGCCCGGACGCGGGATCCATCTCCGGGCGCACCCACACCGGCCGCAGTCCCGCCAGCACCAGCCCGAGCAGCAGCGACCGGTGCAGGATCCGCGTAACGATGATCTCCTGCCCGGGGGAGCCCACGGCCAGGGCCAGCGCCTGGTTGCCGTGCGTGGAGCCGGCCACGGAGAACCGGCACCAGTCGGCGCCCCACAGCCGGGCGGCGCGCGCCTCGCCCTCGGCTCGCAGCACATCGGCGTGCTTGATCGTGTCCAGCCCGCCGTACA
>DASYXX010000155.1:0-3007 GCA_035934395.1 Streptosporangiaceae bacterium | reverse complement strand
CGGCGGCCTCACTGGCCTGGCTGTCCCTGATCGCGGCCGCGGCGATCGTGGCCTCCAGCATCTGGTCACGCAAGCGGGCGCTGCGTGCCTGGGTCATCCTGGCGGCATGGGTGGCCGCGGCCGACATCGCTCCAGTCCTGGTCGGCAGGATCAGCGAGCTTGGCCCCCAGCTGACCGGGCTGGAGACCCGCTACGTGGCCGATGCGACGCCGGTTCTGGCCATCTGCCTGGGCCTGGCGTTCTGGCCGGTGGCCGGACGCTCGGACGAGGCCGGCAGGCGGTGGGCCGTCGCCTACCCAGGCCAGCTGGGGCGCACGGTCGCCGCGGGTCTGGTCGGAGCGTTCGTCATCGGCTCGGTGTGGTCAGCTCAGGCCTTCGAGAACGTGACGTCGAGTGCGCCGGACCGGATCTACATCGCCCACGCCAGGATCGCGCTCGCCGAGGCGCCGGCCGGGACGGTGATCGCCGACGTACAGGTGCCGCAGTCGCTGATGCTCGGCATCTTCGGAAGGTTTGCGTACACCTCCCAGGTGATCGAGCCGATGGAGACCGCTGAGTCTGCGGCCAACATCCGCTGGGTAGCCAGCCCGAATGGGACGATCGATCACCTCATGGTGTTCGCCGACGACGGCAGGCTGCACGAGGCCACGGTGTTCGGCGAGGCCAGCGTCCCTATGGCGTTCGGCCAAAGATGCCTGCGGGTGCGCCACGGGCGTATCGTCACCCGGTTCCCAGGCCTGGCCCACGGCAATGCCGAAGTCCTGCACGTCCCGTACCTCGCGTCGGTAACCGTGGGCGGAGAGTACGCGACCGTCAGCTTCGGAGGGGACTCACACTGGTTCACTGTGCGGCAGGGTCTCAACGATGCCTACTTCACGGTGCGCGGAACCGCAGATACCGTCACCCTGTCCGGGCCGGCCGTCGCCGGGCTGTGTGTCGGTGGCCTGCAAGTCGGCTTCGTGGTGCCCTCGGCCTCGGGACCGGTGATCCCGGCTCAGTACTGACCGTCCGCCGAGGTCCCGACGGCGTTGCCGCTGCGCGCCAGCTCGATCAGCCGGGCGTGCTCGTCCTCGGCCACGGGGGCGGCCTGCTGGGCGAGCATGACGGGGATGCCGTTCTCTATCCGGTAACTGCGCCGCAGCCGCGGGTTATACAGCAATGCCTCATCGGCGAAATACAGCAGGCTCCCCTTGTCAATGGGGCAGACCAGAATCTCAAGCAGCGCTTCGTCCAGGGCCATGAATCTCTCCTTTCTTGACGCCGGATTCCCCTCGCCCAGTTCTCGGGCCGCGCACCGCGACGTCGGCGAGTTCCGCCGCGCCCTGCCGGGACAGCAGCACCACCACACCGACGGCGATCACGATGCCGCCGAGGCGGAGCGCGAGCAGCGCCGGGTCCGAGGGGAGCCGCTCATGGAACAGCCAGGTGCCGGCCACCATGAAGTAGATGCTTCCGAGCACGTTCGATACGGGGGCCACGATCGCGATGCGGCACCGCTGCAGCGCGGTCTGGAACAGCAGCAGGCCGCCCGCCGAGCATGCCCCCATCACGTAGAGGTACGGCGACGACACCACGGTGATCAGTATGCTCCCGGCCCCGTGCCGGTTGGCGAGCGCGCCGGACAGCGCCTTGATGGCCAGCGCGGCCACGCCGTAGAGCAGGCCGGTGGCGACGCCGTAGGACACTCCGGTCACCGGTGGCCCGTGCTTGCGCGCGCCCGCGTGCAGCGCGCTGCCCCCGGCCGCCAGGGCGATCAGGACCGACGGGATGGCCACGGCGGCCGCCTGCAGGCCGCCGAAGCGGTGGCCGACCTCCCCGGCCGTGCTCCCGGCCGAGAGCGCCAGCAGGATGACGGCCAGGGCCATCACCGCGACGCACGCGTACTCGCCGCGGCCGAGGTGCTCGCGCAGCACGAGCCTGGACAGCAGGAGGACGACGGCCACGCCGCTGGCGATCGCGGGCTGGACCACGGTCACCGGGGCGAGCATCAGGGCCAGGACCTGGAACGCCAGGCCGCACAGCATCAGGGCGAAGCCGGTCAGCCACCGCGGCGACGACCCCAGCGTCATCGCGAGGGAGACGATCCGGCGGCCGCTGATCGCGGGGAGCTGGCCGAGCGCCTGCTTCTCCACGATCAGGCCGGAGTTGTACGCCGTCGTGGCCAGGAGCGCCAGCGCCAGCCCGCCGTCAGTGCTGCCGGTCACCATCGACCTCCTGGCTCGTGATCTCGCCCAGCGCGGCCGCATAGGACCCGGCGAACCGGGCCGCCGCGGGCGCGCTGAACAGGGCGTGGCGGTACCGCAGGCACAGGTGAAGCCGCCCGGCGAGCGTGATCGCGCCGACCGACAGCCCGCGGGGCATGTGCGCGGACGTCGAGAACCACATGCTCGTGGCGGGCGCTGGCCCGAAGCGGGGCGGGTCGGCGACGATGCCGAGGTTGGTGACCAGGGACGTGTCACAGATCAGCGGCCCGGCCGTGCGCAGCGCCAGGCGCAGCAGCCGGCGCTTGACCGCCGCCGGGCACCACGCCGCGGCCAGCGCGCGGCTGAGCGGGTCGACCTGCGGGCCGGGTCGGTTCTTCGCCGCGACGGTCTGCGCGGCCACGTCCGCGGCCAGCGGCCGCACGTCGCCGCCCCGGCCGGGCGGCTGCGCGGTGACTGCGGTGAGACGCGAGAGGTTGCCTGCGGCGTCGGCCTGGCCTGACGCTCGGGCGTTCACCGGCATGGTGATCCGGATCCGGCCCGGCGGCCGGCCGTGGGCGGCGTTCCAGCGGCTAATGGCCACGATAAGCGCGGCGATGAGCAGGTCGTTAACGGTCGCGCGCGGCCCTGGACCGGCATCCGGCATTCTGGGCACGCGATCGCAGGTGATCAGCTCGAACCCGTAGCCGTCCCGGCCCGACGTGACCTCGGCGGCGATCCTGGCCGCGGGCCGCGGCAGCAAGCCCCTGGCTCGCCCGGGCGGGCGGGTCGGCGCGGCGGCATCCGCGGCCCGCGGGGCGGGCGCC
>DASYXX010000153.1:0-3204 GCA_035934395.1 Streptosporangiaceae bacterium | reverse complement strand
CGAGCCAGCCCCGGGCGGTGGTGATCGCGGCGCGGGTGTTGGCGAGCAGGCTCGCGGGCGTGTACAGAACAGTTAGTCTGCACACGCGAATGGCCGGAAACCTACTTATCAGCTAGACATTCATAATCGGCGATCTGTTGCCGCGCGAGCGCTCGAGCACTACCGAGGCAGTCACCATCCGTAGCCGACACACGTAGACTTCATAGGGACCCAGACCTGGGCGCCCGGTGGCCCGGGTGACGATGCTCCTGCCGAGATTGGGAGCGAGGGACGAGGTCGCGCCGGGCGGGCAGCCGGCTTGGACGCAGTCTCGCAGGGTCCGAGCGTTGGCATTCCGCGTGACTGATCACCGGCGCCGACTGGCCGCCCCGGGCATGAGGTCATCGGGCGGTGAGGCAAGTTAATCGTGCCTTGCTTGGAATCTCGGGAACTCCTGTTGTATGACGCCGTTCACGAGTCTTCCCGCTGACACGAGCGGCCAGTCGGGCGGATCTGGCACTACCCGGCTGCGCGGCTGCGTTGCCAGCTGCCCGTTCGGGCAATACTGTCCATTTCATGCCAGATGCGTGGACGGCTGATGATCTGCTCTTTGCGCTGGTACGCGCCGAGCACCTCGAGCCGCCGCGGCGGGTGGCAGACCGTCTGCTATCCGCCGCTGACCAGCCGGGCACATGCCTTTCTGGCGTGACGCCGCTGCAAGCCCGGCTGCAGGCCGCTCAGGTACTTATCGAGGCCGGCCTGCGCGACGATGCCATCGCGGTCGTGCGCCAGGCCGTGCAGGCGGCGGGTCACGATGCCGACGGGAGTGCGCGCATGACGGCAGCGCCCGTCCTGGCTGATGCGGGCGCTGCTGATGAGGCGGCGGCGCTGGCCATCGCGGCTGTGCGCGAGCGGCCGGGCAGCGAATACCAGCTTTTCGGTCACCTGCTCGAGCTGTCGGTAAGCCTTGTGGGGGACGGCCATCTCGCGCAGGCAACCCGGATCGCCGACGAGATGGCCGCAAGCGCGGCGAGCATGCCGGGCAGCGACGGCAGGTTCCACCTGGACGCCGCCGTCAGGGCCGTGAATGCGCGCGCCGGGGAGCTTAAGGCCAAGATCGTGACTATCGCCGAAATGGCCCGCGAGGAGCTAATGGAGATCAGGCGGCAGGCCGAGGGCGAAGGGGCTGATCCGGTCGAGGCGGCAGCTCGCAGACGGCTCGCCGTCCGGCGCGATGCGGCGGCCGAGATAGATGCGCAGCGACCCTGGCCAGCCTTAGTTGATGACCGGCTGCTGTGGTGGCCGCGCGCGGAGTACGGCAGGCTCGTCGGGCAGGTCCCCGAGGTGGCAGACATCCTGGGCAGCACGTGGCGTGAGCACACCGCCCGGGTCGAATCGTTCCTGGCTGCTGCCGCCCCGGCCACAGCCGGGGCTGCGGCGACCACGCCTGGCACCGGCGCCGCACAGATGCTGCTGGCACACGCGGATTTCGCGAGGTTCGTCGCGTACCTGCAGAACACAGGAGCAAGCCCGCGACTGAGCACAGTGCAGACGGCCTTCACCCGCCATGCCGGCGCGGGCTACGCGTATCCGGCCCGCTGGCCGCCGGGCAGGCGCTTCCCGTGCTGGTGCGGCTCGCCGAAGAAGTACCAGCGCTGCTGCGGCGCGCTCGTGAGCAAAGGCAACGGCAGACGCTAGCCAGGCGACGACCGGCCGTGGTCGCCGCCCACCGCAAATCACGGATTTGTCGCCCGCAGTCCGCTTAGCAATCCAGGAAGCTCGCATAAGTATGCACTGCGGCTCGCCCGGTGAACGTCCGGATCTGCCGTTGCGACACGAGGTCGCACCTTGCGAGGGAACTCGCGGATTGGAGGGCCGATTATGTCGGCAGCGTAGTTCCGGGCGCGTGCTCACGCCTGGCCCCGCCCTGTCGTGCGTCGCCGGTGACGGCGGGGTGCGGAGCACAGGGGAAAGCTCAAGGGCTCTCGTCCCATCCGGGGGCCACAGGCGAGGGGCAGGCCGGGCGGGTGAATCGCGTGAACCTCCGTTGATGCCCCGTAATTCCGGAGCCTCGCGATGGGTTGCTGGTGCGGGGTGGCAGGGACTGGCTGCTGCGAAGCGGCAGGCGCTGGCCGGGCACGGCATCTGGCCAGGAGAGCACCGCTGTCCCCGGGGTCGAGGAGGCACCCACTCCGGTCGTATCTCGAAGGTGCGGAACGTGGAAACCCCGTCCGGGTCCGGGCGCAGTGCCCGGTAAGCCGACCGTAAGGGAAGGCCCAGTTCCCGGGCGGGAACAGGATGACCCGACAAGCGAATGCCGGTGGCCGAAAGGCAGCAGGAAACCAGGACGCATGGCTGGCCCCTCCGCTGGCCGTCGTGGATAACTGGCCGGATACCGGGCTGGTGCCCGGGCCCGAAAGGGCGCTGACGCGGGTCAGGTGAGCCCGTGGGGAATGACGATGGCAAGGACGCTGGAACCGAAGGGCAAGTTGGACGCCGCGGCGGCTGCTGTGGCGAACGGACCGGAGGACGAGCCTTCTGGCTGGCACGTGGTGGACTGGCGTGCGGCCGAGGGGAACGTACGGCGGCTGCGGCAGCGGATCTTCACGGCGTCGCAGGCGGGGGACCTTAAGAAGGTCCGCAGTCTGCAGAAGCTGATGCTGCGGTCGCGGTCGAACACGCTGGTTAGTGTGCGGCGGGTGACCGAGCTCAATGCTGGCCGCCGGACAGCGGGTGTTGACGGGGAGGTGGTGCTGACCCCGCAGGCCCGGGCTGACCTGGCCGACTGGGTGCAGCACCGGGCCAGGCCGTGGACGGCCCGGCCGGTCCGGCGGGTGTATATCCCTAAGGCCAGCGGGAAGCAGCGCCCGCTCGGTATCCCGGTGATCGCCGACCGCGTGCAGCAAGCGCGGGTGGCCAGTGCGCTGGAACCGGAGTGGGAAGCGCGGTTCGAGCCGAGGTCGTATGGTTTTCGGCCCGGCCGCGGCTGCCACGACGCGATCGAGGCCATCTACCAGGTCGCCAAGGGCGCCAGCCCGGCCCGCCGGTGGGTGCTCGACGCGGACCTGGCAGCGGCGTTCGACCGGATCGGCCACGATCACCTCCTCGGCCAGCTCGGCACGTTCCCCGCCAGGGAACCGATCGCCGGATGGCTGAAGGCAGGCGTGGTCGAAAACGGCCAGCTCACCCCGACCAGGGAGGGAACTCCCCAGGGCGGGGTAGTCA
>DASYXX010000375.1:0-3913 GCA_035934395.1 Streptosporangiaceae bacterium | reverse complement strand
GACAGGCGACGTTTTCGCCCATCTTGTCGGTCAGCTCCTCGAACGGGGGAATCGCCGCGTATGTTGGCGGTACACGCCGAGTCGCCAGGGAGCGCGGATGGTCGGCCCGCCTTTAGATCCTGGAGGCAGCCGCGCCCTGGCCCGGTGGAGAACCCTGGCCGTCGGTGCGACCGTGGCCACGCTCCTGCTGGCTGTCGCGCTGGCCTGGCAGATCGCCCGGCCCGCGGTCCGCTCACCTGGCCATGCCCACTCCCGCGCCAGCATTCGCTCTGGCGGCACGCGCAGCTTCCATGACCCGGTTGCGATCGCGGATGACGGTATCCACGTCTGGGTGGCCAACGAGGGCGGCGGTGCACACGACTTCCCCAGCTCGGTGACAGAGCTGAATGCCCGCGACGGAAGCTGGGTCCAGACGCTGTACGACGGCGAAGAGCAGTTCGGCGGCGCGCAGGCGATCGACGCCGACGGCGTCCACGTGCTGGTCGTCGGCAACACCGGCGCGCTGACCGAGCTAACCATCAGCACTGGCCGCTGGGTGCAGCTGGGGGAGGGCAAATACATCGGGAGCGACTCGATACAGCAGGCCATCGCCCTGGATGGCGGATACATCTGGGTCGCCGTCGCGGGCGGCCGCAGCCCGGTGAGCGAGATCGACGGCGGCGGCTGGGTGCGGACCTTCGGCAGCCACGGCACCCTCAATGAGCCGAGCGCGATCGCGGCCGACGGCACCCACGTCTGGGTCACCAACGTCGGCAACGACTCGGTGACCGAGCTGAATGCCAGCGACGGCAGCTGGGTACAGACCGTGCACTGGTAGCCCAGCCCCACGCGTCAGCCGTCCGGCGAGACCGGATCACCGGCCAGCCAGGCCCGCCGTCCCGGGGACTCGTCACGGCTCGCGGAAGACCCCTTCGTGGCGGTCGTGGTGGTAGGCGTAGATCTCGCGGCCGTCGACATAGGCCCGCTCCGCGCGGCTCATGACGTCCAGCGGGTCCCCGGACCAGATCACCAGGTCGGCGTCCTTGCCCGGCTCGAGCGAGCCGATCCGGTCGGCGACCCTGAGGATGCGCGCCGGGTTGATCGTCACGGCGCGCAGCGCGACGTCCCGGTCCAGGCCCTCCTTCACGGCGAGGGTGGCCTGGTGGATCAGGAAATGGATGGGGACGACGGGATGGTCGGTGGTGATCGCGATCGTGACCCCGGCCGCGGCCAGCCTGCCGGGGTTGGCCAGCGACCGGTTGCGCAGCTCCACCTTGGACCGGCTGGTGAACAGCGGGCCGATGATGACCGGTATGGATTCGGCGGCGATCACGTCGGCCAGCAGGTGCGCCTCGGTGCCATGGTCGATCACGAGCTCGTAGCCGAACTCGCGGGAGAGCCTGATCGCGGTCGCGATGTCATCCGCGCGGTGACAGTGCTGGCGCCACGGAATCTCGCGGCGCAGCACCCTCCCGAGCGCCTCCAGGTTCAGGTCGCGGTCCACCGGCTTGCGGTCCGCGGGCGGGCTGTCCTCGGCGGCGGCCAGCCGGGCCAGGTAGTTTCCCGCCTGGACGAAGGCCTCGCGGATTATCGCTGCCGTGCCCAGCCTGGTCGACGGGGTCTTGTCCTTCTCGCCGTAGACGCGCTTCGGGTTCTCGCCCAGCGCCGACTTCAGGCCGGCCGGCTCGCGCAGCACCATCTCATCGACCGTGCGGCCCCAGCACTTGATCGCCACGGTCTGGCCGCCGATCGGGTTGCCGGACCCCGGGTTTACGTTCACCGCCAGCACGCCGCCCTCGATGGCGTCGCGGAAGCCCTGGTCGGCCGGGTTGATCGCGTCGAGGGCCCGGACGTAGGCGGTGACCGGGCTGGTCATCTCGTTCACATCGCGGCCGGCCCAGCCCTCGGCCTCCTCGGCCAGGCCGACGTGAGCATGCGCGTCGATAAAACCCGGCAGCACCCACTTGCCCGTCGCGTCGACCACCTCGGCCTCGTCCGGTACCGCGAAACCGGGGCCCTCAACCGCGACGATCTTTCCCGCGTCGAGCAGGACAGTTCCGCCGTCGACGGGCTCACCTTCTATCGGGACGACCCGCGCCCCCACGATCGCCTTGCGATTTCCAGCCACGCGCCCGAGAGTAGCGTGCACGCTTTCGCCGCCATTGTCGGCCTCACCGGGAACTCGCGGCAGGTGCACTAAGGTCTGTGGCGTGAGCGGACGAGCCGTCCTGGTGACCGGGGCATCGCGGGGCATCGGGCGGGCGATCGCCGAGGCGTTCGCGGGCGAAGGCGACCGGGTCGCCGTTCATCATCGCGGTTCCCCCGGGCTGGCTGCCGGTGTGCTGGCCGGCCTGCCGGGTGCCGGGCACGTCGTCGTTCAGGCCGAGCTGGCCGATCCGGAGCAGGTGCGCCGCATGGTGACCGAGGCTCATGACCGGCTGGGCGGCCTGGACGTGCTGGTCAACAACGCCGGCATCTACGTGTCGCACCCGATAGCCGACGTTGGCTACGACGAGTGGCAGGCGGCGTGGCGGGCCACGCTCGGCGTCAATCTTGTCGGTGCCGCGAACGTGACCTGGTGCGCGGTGCAGCACATGATCCCGGCAGGAGGCGGCCGGATCGTCAACGTATCGTCACGCGGCGCCTTCCGCGGCGAACCCGGCCAGCCAGCCTACGGGGCCAGCAAGGCGGGCCTGAACGCGCTCGGGCAGTCGCTGGCGGTGTCGCTCGCCCCGCACGGCATCACCGTGGCCACGGTCGCACCGGGATTCGTGGACACCGACATGGCCGTCGAGCGCGTGCACGGCCCCGACGGCGACAAGGTCCGGGCGGAGAGCCCCTTCGGCCGCGTCGCCCAGCCTGATGAGATCGCCGCGGCCGTGCTGTACCTCGCCTCAGCGCAGGCCGAATGGGCCAGCGGGGCGATCCTCGACCTCAACGGCGCCTCGTACCTGCGCTCCTAGGTATCCCTAGGACTTGAGCATGCTGCGGTAGACGGCGAGCAGGGCGGCCTTCTGCTCATCGGCCAGGCGCTCGTCGCCGTTGATCGCCGCCTCCACGGACGAGGCGGCCGGCCCGTGACCTTCCGTCTCCGGGGCAGGTGAGCCGCCCGCGGCCGCGTCGAGCAGGCCCGCCTGGGCGAGCAGCGTTTCCGCGGAGACGTTGAGCGCTCCCGAGAGGAGCTTGAGTACGCGCACGGATGGCTGGTGCAGGCCCCGCTCGATCTGGCTGAGATAGGGGTTGGACAACGTCGTGCGCTCGGCGAGCTGACGCAACGACAGGTTCGCGAGCTTGCGCTGACGGCGGATGAAGGCGCCCAGCGCTTCCATCTGCGCGTTAAAGGGATCCGTCACCGTGGTTCCGATCGGTCCTGCTGTATGTGCTCAGCATAGTGAGCACGCCCGCAAAGTGAGAACGCCCGCGGCGAACCATGATCGGGTTCGCCACGGGCGAGTGGATCACTTGGCGGCTGAGCCGTTCTTCCGCTCGGCGGGGCCGTTCTTCTTGTCGGCCTCGCTCCTCTCGGCAGGCTCGCTCTTCTTGTCGGCGTCGCCAGTCCCGGGGAGCAGCGGCGCGGCCGCGCGCAGCACGTCCTCGGCGAACTTGCGCTGGCTGGCCAGCAGCTTCTGGGCGAACTCGTAGGCGTTCGCGGCCAGCTCCTCCGGCTTGGGCAGCCGGTTGGCGAACGGCAGCCGGTCGGCGAACGGCAGGTTCAGGTCCTTCAGCGGCGGCGTGATCGAGCGGACCGTGTCGGTCCAGGTCCTGATCGCGCCGACGACGGCGTCCTGGCCCTTGCGGGCGGTCTTGAGGATCTCGGCTTGGACTTCCTGGCCGAGATTGCGGATGTCATTCATGGGTTCTCCTCGCTTGGTTCTTGCGAACTATACTACGCGCCCCGTTTGATTTGTCAAGCGAGCAGGGTCGCTCGCGCGGG
>DASYXX010000135.1:0-1521 GCA_035934395.1 Streptosporangiaceae bacterium | reverse complement strand
GGCAGGCCATGCTCCTGCTGCGCGAGCGGCGCATCGGCAACGTGCTGGCCGCGGTCACCCGGGGACCGGCGGACCGGCCGCTGGCGGCCCGCGTGCGCGCGGCAGGGGCCGTGCTCATGGGCGAGGAGCCGGGCCTGCGGGTGCTCGAGCAGGCCATCGGCCTGGCGATGTACGACCCCGGCCGCTACGCCGGGCTCGGTCGCGAGGCGTGGCAGCAGTACCTGCCCCCGCTGATGTCGGCCTGCCCGGAAGGCTGGTCCGACCGGCGCAAGCTCGAGGTCGCCGAGATGATCCTCGCGGTGCTCCAGGGCTTCAGGGTGGACTGGCTGACCAGCGCGGATACCGGGAGAGTCGCCGCCGGGTTCGACGCCCTGACCCGGGCGCTCGAGCGCGAGGAGACCGCCGCCGAGTAGCCGCAGCCGGCCGGGCCGCTCCGGCGCGCCGCGTTACTGGGTATCGGATTGGACAGTTTGCGAACCACATGGTTCACTTGTTGTCAGAGGATGAACCAGGAGGTCGCCATGCACGAGATCGAGCTGTCCGCCGGGACGATCGAATATGAGGACACCGGCGGCGACGGGCCCGTGCTGGTGATGCTGCACGGGCTGATGATGGACGCGTCGCTGTGGGACGGACCAATCGCCGACCTGCGCGCCGAGTACCGGTGCGTGGCGCCGACGCTTCCGCTGGGGGCACATCGCCGCGCGATGCACGCCGACGCCGACCTCTCGCTTCCCGGGACAGCCCGGCTTGTCGCGGAGTTCCTTGATCGCCTCGACCTGAGCGACGTCACGCTCGTCGGCAACGACACCGGCGGAGCGCTGGTCCAGCTGCTCATGCGCGACGGGGCGGAGCGCGTGGGACGGGTCGTGCTCGCCTCGTGCGATGCGTTCGACAACTTCCCGCCCGGGCTGACCGGCAAGACGCTCGTGCTCACCGGGAGGCTGTCGCCCGCGATGTTCGGCCTGTTCATGCACCAGATGCGGCTGAAGCTCATGCGGCGGCTCCCGATCGCGTTCGGGTGGCTGACCAAGCGGGGCGACGCGGCCACGGCCCGGTGGATGCGGCCGGTCATGCAACAGTCCGGGATCCGCCGCGACGCCGTCCGGATGCTGCGGTCGGTGGCGGCAGACCCGGGCCTCCTGCTGGAGGCGGCCGAATCCCTGCCGAGCTTCACCCGCCCCGCGCTCGTCATCTGGGCCAGCGGGGACCGTGTGATGCCACCCGAGCACGGTCGGCGCCTCGCCGGGCTCCTCCCGCTCGGGCGGCTGGCCGAGGTCGAGGACAGCTATACGCTCATCCCCCTGGATCAGCCCGCAAGGCTCGCTCAGCTCATCCGCGAGTTCACCCCCGCGCCCGTGACGAGGTAGCGAGCTCCCGCGTGGCCTGGCCGTGTGGTCGATGGGCCATCCACAACCATAGATTGGGTGTCCTGTCGCGGGACATGTGTCGCAGGTTTGTCGCTGAAGATATGGCACAGCCTGCGGGGGTTATGCGGCGGGGGTGAGGGTGCCCTGGTAG
>DASYXX010000080.1:0-12541 GCA_035934395.1 Streptosporangiaceae bacterium | reverse complement strand
GAACACGGGCTGCGGGCTCCAGGTGGCGCGGTTCAGCACGGCGTCGGCGTGCGCGGGAAGCACCCGGGCCAGGTTCGAGGCCAGGCCGCCCCCGGTCACGTGCGCGAACGCGTGGACGTCGCAGCCGCCGGCCAGCGCCAGGCAGTCGCGGGCGTAAACCCGGGTCGGGGTGAGCAGCTCCTCGCCGAGCGGCCGCCCGAGCTCCGGGGGCGCCGCGTCGAGGTCCAGCGCCGCGCCCGCCTGGCTTATCACGCGCCTGACCAGCGAGAAGCCGTTGGAGTGCAGGCCAGAGGACGCCATCGCGATGACCACGTCGCCGCGGCGGACCCGGTCCGGCCCGAGCAGGCGGTCCGCCTCGACCACCCCGGTCGCGGCGCCCGCGAGGTCGAAGTCATCGGGACCGAGATGGCCGGGATGCTCGGCTGTCTCGCCGCCGATGAGGGCGCAGCCGGCCAGCACGCATCCCTGCGCGACCCCGGCGACGATCGCCGCGACCCGCTCCGGCCGGACCTGGCCGCACACCACGTAGTCGGTCAGGAACAGCGGCTCGGCCCCGCAGACCACGAGATCGTCGACGACCATGCCGACGAGATCGATGCCGACCGTGTCGTAGACGCCGAGCTGCCGGGCGATCACTACCTTCGTCCCGACCCCGTCGGTGGCGGTCGCCAGCAGCGGCCGCCGGTAGCTGGTGAGCTTGGACGCGTCGAACAGCCCGGCGAAGCCGCCGATGCCGCCGACAACCTCCGGCCCGGCGGTGCGGGCCACCATGGCGCGGATCAGGTCGACGGCGCGCTCCCCGGCGCCGATGTCGACCCCCGCCCGCGTGTAGCTTAGGCCGCCCTCTGGGACGTCCGCGTCCATAAACCGCCCCGCGCTGGTCCAGCCGCCACGGGGCTGACCCCGGCGCCCTCGAGCAGGTACTTACCCTGCTCGGTGGCGGCGACGTCCAGCGGGTAGGCGCCATCGAAGCAGGCGCGGCACAGCCGGCCCGCGGGCAGCGTGGTCGCGGCGATCAGGCCTTCCAGCGACACGTACCCGAGGGAGTCGGCGCCGATCGAGACCCGGATCTCCTCGACCGACAGGCTGCCCGCGATGAGCTCGGCCCGGCTCGCGAAGTCGATCCCGTAGAAGCACGGCCACGCCACAGGCGGGCTGGAGATGCGGACGTGCACTTCGGCCGCCCCCGCCTCGCGCAGCATCGCGACGATCGCCTGCTGCGTGTTGCCGCGCACGATCGAGTCGTCGACCACGACGACCCGCCGGCCGGCGATGACGTCACGGAGCGGGTTCAGCTTGAGCCGGATGCCGCGCTGCCTGATCGTCTGGCTCGGCTGGATGAACGTCCGGCCGACGTAGGAGTTCTTGACCAGGCCCTGCCCGTACGGGATGCCGCTGGCCTGGGCGTACCCGATCGCGGCCGGCGTGCCGGACTCAGGCACCGGGATGACCACGTCCGCCTGCGCCGGGTGCTCGGCGGCGAGCGTCCGGCCGACCTCGACCCGGGTTGCCTGGACGCTGCGGCCCGCGATGGCCGTGTCCGGGCGGGCCAGGTACACGTACTCGAACAGGCAGCCGCGGGGCTGCGCCCTGGCGAAGGTGCGTGACCGCACGCCCCGCTCGTCCACGGCGATCAGCTCTCCGGGCTCGATCTCGCGCACGAACGACGCTCCGACGATGTCCAGCGCCGCGGTCTCGCTGGCGACCACCCAGCCGCGCTCGAGCCGCCCGAGCACGAGCGGGCGGAAGCCCTGCGGGTCACGCGCGGCGTACAGGGTCCGCTCGTCCATGAAGACCAGCGAGTACGCGCCCCGGACCAGCGGCAGCGCGGCCATCGCCCCGGCCTCGATCCCCTGCTCCGCGCCGCCCGGCGGGTTGGCGGGGGCGGGTGGGTGGGCGAACAAAGCCGTGAGCACGTCGGTGTCGGACGTGGCCCCGATCGCCTCGCCCCCGTTCGAAGGCGCCTCGACCAGCTCGGCGAGCTCCAGGGTGTTGATCAGGTTGCCGTTATGGCCGAGCGCCAGGCTCGCCGACGGCGTCGCCCGGAACGTCGGCTGCGCGTTGTGCCATACCGACGACCCGCTCGTCGAGTACCTGCAGTGGCCCACCGCGATGTGGCCGCGCAGGGAGTTGAGCGCCGCCTCGTCGAAGACCTGCGGCACCAGGCCCATGTCCTTGAACACGACGATCGTGGTGCCGTCGCTCACGGCGATCCCGGCCGACTCCTGGCCGCGATGCTGAAGCGCATACAGGCCGAAGTAGGCCAGCTTGGCCACGTCCTCGCCCGGCGACCAGACGCCGAAGACCCCGCACGCATCCCGTGGCGGCCTGTCGTCGGAGTCGAGATCACCCGTCAGACGGCCATCGGGCTTGATCACCCGCCCAGTCTATTGCAACGGCAGGTAGCCAGAGAGATCCGCGCGCGGGCCGCTGGCCCGGAGGCGGCCGTCCGCCACCGCTTCCGTCCAGGGGAGCCGTCCGGTGGCCAGCAGGATCCAGGTGACCGCGTCGGTCTCCACGACGTTGGGCGGCGTGCCGCGGGTGTGCCGGGGTCCGGCCACGCACTGGATCGCCGCGAACGGCGGGATGCGCACCTCGACCGCGCGCCCGGGAGCCTGGCTCTCGAGCAGGCCGAGCAGGTATCCAACGGCCCCGCGCAGCGCCCCGGGCTCGGGCGTCAGGCCTGCGTCGATGGCGGCGAGCACATCGCGGACGCTTCCCGCGCCGAGGGCCTGCGCCGTGACCGGCCCCGACCAGGCCGGGCGGCCGAGCGCCGCCCGCTGCGCGTTCACGGCGGCGAGCAGGCGCGCGGGGTCACCTCGTCGCACGGCCATGCCGCGAACGTAGTCGACGGGTACCTGTGGGCGCACCTCGGTTGTGGTGGCGCTCGTCAGCTGCTCATAATGCCAGGTCCGGCGTCACTCGATTACCGAGGGTAACAGAAGTCATCCTGGTCCTAACTTTTCGCAACATCCCCTAGCAGAACCGGCCGGATACCGGTAATCGTTCGGGTATGCGAGGTAAGCGCAGTGCTCGTGCTCGGTCGCGCGGGTCCTGGGCACCCAGGCTCGTGGGGACCGGCTTCGCCTTGCTGCTCGCCGTCGCCGGGGTCGCGGCGTATCTGATCGTGGGCGGGACGCACGATCGGAAAGAGGCCGCGGTACTGCCGACGCGAGTGGTCGGCACCCAAGCCGTTGGGATCGTCAACACCGGCACGGCAGGGGCGAATCCGCATCCCGAGACGCTCCTGGCGTCGCACTCGGATCTCGTCTTCAAGGCCGGCGTGCCCCCCGGGGCCCAGTGGACATCCGACCAGATGGCCGGGGGGACCTATATCTTCATTTATCTCCCGGATGGGCTGTGCCTGGCGGCCCGGGCCTCCCCGCCCGCGCCGTTGCTGGCCCTGGAGCAGTGCAACCTGCAGGCCAGCCAGCGCTGGCTCCGGCAGCTGCCGAACGTAGGCCCGAACGGGCTGGACTACTGGCAGGTGCGCAACCTGGCCGACGGCCGGTGCCTGGCAGCCGGGAACGCGCTCGGCAACCAGGAGTCCGCCGCGGTTCTGCAACGCTGCGAGGCATCCCCGGGCTGGCAGCAGCAGGTAGCGTTCCCGACCGCGTCCTAACCTGCTTTTATGCGATAACGCCGCGCGATCAGCCGAATAGGGCGGGCAGGGTGGCGCCGTGCGCGGATTCCAGCTCGTCCAGGGGAACGCTGAAGCTGCCGGCGATCTCCAGGCTCGCGCCGCCGGTCACGCCGAGCACGGCGGCCGGCACGCCGCCGCCCTGGCACAGCGCCGCGAACTCGGCCTCGGCACCCGGCCGCACGGAGACGAGGGCCCGCGCCGCGGACTCGCCGAACAGGAGCGGGAACACCTCGCCCTCCGGCGCCCCGGGAAGGTGCACCGTGCATCCCTGCCCGCCGGCCAGGCAGCACTCGGCGAGCGCGATCGCCAGCCCGCCGTCGGAGAGGTCGTGCGCCGACTCGAGCAGCCCGGCCCGTCCGGCCTCGCCCAGCACCGCCGCGAGCGCGCGCTCCGCCGCCAGGTCCACCGCGGGCGGGCGGCCGCCAAGATGCCGGTGCGCGACACGCGCCCACAGCGAACCGCCGATCTCTGCCTGGCTCCGGCCCAGCAGCACCAGGCGGCAGCCCACGCGGCCGAAGCCGGTCGACAGCCGCCTGCGCACGTCGTCGTGGACGCCGAGGACGCCGACCACCGGCGTGGGATGGATCGCGGCGTCGCCGGTTTGGTTGTAGAAGCTGACGTTTCCGCCGGTCACCGGCACGCCCAGGACCTGGCACGCGTCGGCCAGGCCGCGCACCGCCTCGGCGAATTGCCACATGACCGCGGGATCCTCCGGCGAGCCGAAGTTGAGGCAGTTGGTGACCGCGAGCGGCCGCGCCCCGGTCGCCGCGACGTTCCGGTAGGCCTCCGCGAGCGCGAGCTGGGCGCCCGCGTACGGGTCCAGCAGGCTGTACCGCCCGTTGCCGTCCACCGCGAGCGCCACGCCGAGAAACGTCCCCTCGTCGACGCGGATCAGGCCGGCGTCCGCCGGCTGTGCCAGGACCGTGTTCCCGCGGACGTAACGGTCGTACTGCTCGGTCACCCACGTCTTGTCGGCCGCGTCCGGCGCGGAGAGCAGCGACAGCAGCGTCGAGCGCAGTTTCTGGCCGGTGCCCGGCCGGTCCAGCCGGGCCGGGTCGTCGGCCCGCAGCGCCGCCTGCCAGGCCGGGCGCTCGGCCGGGCGCAGGTAGACCGGGCCCTGGTCGGCGGCGCTGCCCGGCGGTATGTCGACGACCAGTTCGCCGTGCCAGGTCATCTCCAGCCGGCCGGTGCCGGTAACGTCGCCGATCACGGTCGCCTGAACGTCCCACTTCGTGCAGATACCGAGGAACCGCTCGAGCCCCGCGGGCTCGACGATCGCCATCATGCGCTCCTGCGACTCGCTCATGAGGATCTCGGCCGGGCCAAGCGAGGCGTCCCGCAGCGGCACCGAGTCGAGGCGAACCCGCATCCCGATGTCCGGGCCGCCCCCCGCCGCCAGCTCGGTGGTCGCGCACGCGACCCCGGCGGCGCCGAGATCCTGGATGCCGACGACGAGGCCGGCGGCGTAAAGCTCCAGGCAGCACTCGACGAGCAGCTTCTCCATGAACGGGTCGCCGACCTGGACGCTGGGCCGCTTGGCTGCCTGTTCCTTTCCGCCGTCCTCCCCCACCCTCCCGCCACCGCCAAAAGATGCACTGGCCAGCACCGACGCCCCGCCGATGCCATCCGGCCCGGTCCTGGAGCCGAGCAGGACCACCTTGTTGCCGGGGCCGGTGGCCGCGGCCAGCTTGAGGTCCTCGTGGCGCATGACGCCCAGGCACAGGGCGTTGACCAGCGGGTTGCCTGCATAGCAACTGTCGAAGGCCAGCTCGCCCCCGATGTTCGGCAGGCCGAGGCAGTTGCCGTAGAACGAGATGCCGGCCACCACGCCGGGCAGCACGCGGCGCGTGTCGGGCGCCTCGGCGGGACCGAACCGCAGCGAGTCCATCACGGCCACCGGCCGGGCGCCCATGGCCAGGATGTCCCGCACGATGCCGCCCACCCCGGTCGCGGCGCCCTGGAAGGGCTCGACGTACGACGGGTGATTGTGTGATTCCAGCTTGAACGTGACCGCGTACCCGTCGCCGATGTCGACCACGCCCGCGTTCTGGCCGATTCCGGCCAGCAGCGCCGTGGTCGGCGGCGCCTTGTCGGCGAACTGCCGCAGGTGCGCACGGGACGACTTGTAGGAGCAGTGCTCGCTCCACATCACCGAGTAGATGGCCAGCTCAGCATCGGTGGGACGGCGCCCGAGCAGCTCGGTGATCCGCTGGTACTCCGCCCCGGTCAGGCCGAGCTCGGCGTGCGGCTGCGCCCGGCCCGGCGTGGCGGAAGCCCGCGCGACCGTGTCCTGGGCCGGCGGCCCAGTGCGACCACCTCCGTTACGGATGGGTGTCTTTGAGCTGCGCGTCATGCTGTGTCTCCCGCTCGCTCACACCGCCGCCAGGGCGCGGACGGCCGAGGTGAAGAAGCCGAGCCCCTCGTCGCCCGGCCCGGTGAGCGGGTCGATGGCGTGTTCGGGGTGCGGCATCAGCCCGACCACGCTGCCGCTCTCGCTGCAGATCCCGGCGATGCCCGAGACCGAGCCGTTCGGGCTGGCGGCGACGTACCGCGCGAGCACCTGCCCCCGGGCCTCGAGCCCGGACAGCGTCGCGGGGTCGGCGACGTAGGCGCCCTCGCCGCTCTTGAGCACCAGCGACAGCTCCTGGCCGGCAGCGTAGTCGGCGGTCCAGGGCGTGCTGACGTTCTCCATCCGCACGCGCACCTCGCGGCTGATGAAGCGGAGCCCGGTGTTGCGGGTCAGCGCGCCGGGCAGCAGGTGCGCCTCGCAGAGGATCTGGAAGCCGTTGCAGACGCCTAGCACCGGCAGGCCGGCCCGGGCCGCGGGCACCAGCTCCGCCATGACCGGCGCGAACCGGGCTATCGCCCCGCACCGGAGGTAGTCGCCGTAGGAGAAGCCCCCTGGCAGCACGACGGCGTCGACGCCGCGCAAGTCACGCTCGCCGTGCCAGAGCGGGACCGCGGTGCCGCCCGCCCGCCGGACGGCGCGGGCCGCGTCCTGGTCGTCGAGCGACCCGGGAAACGTGATGATCCCGACGCGGGCGGTCACCGGCGTCCTCGGGCAGTGAAGGGGGAAAGGGAGGCGGGCGGGCGCATGAGTGCAGGCTACCGGCTGTATTACCCGGGGAATGACCCCCCGGACCCCCGCAGCCGTCCGCTCGGGCCGACCTCGGGCCGGCCGTCGCGATCGGGCCAGCCTCGCTGTGCTGACCCGGGGGACGACCCCCGGACCCCCGCGTGCCGTCCGCTCGGGCCGACCTCCGGCCGGCCGTCGCGTCCGGCCCAGCTTCGCTGGGCTAGCCGGCGTTCCTGAGCTGCACCACCTCGGGCCGCGCGAGCGGCGCGTCGCTGCGCAGCTCGATCCGCTTGTGCAGGGAGACGACCGTGCCGCGGCCGGGCCGGCTGCGCAGCGTCACGTCATCCACGCAGGCGCGCATGATGGCCATGCCCCGGCCCGACTCGGGAAGCTTCGCCAGGGCCCGCCGCTCCGCGCGATGCCTCGACCGCGACAGGCGGTTCCGCATTACTGAGGGCCCGGACGGCGGGGGATACGGCCACTGCGCCGGGGCTGCCACGCGGCGGCGCCGGAAGGACAGGACCGACCGGGCGGGCGCGCGGCTCGGCTGCAGGCTCGCCGGATCGAACCCGTGGCCCGTGTCGACGACGTCCAGCACGCACCGGTTCCTGCCGACCGTGGCCACGACCTCGTACCGGCGCCCTGGGCCGCTGTGCCGCAGCACGTTGGTGCACGCCTCGGTCACCGCCAGCAGCAGGTCAGCGACGCAGTCCTCGTCGACTCCCAGCTTGTACAGCGTGTCGCCGAGCACCCGGCGGACGACGGGAACGCTAATGGTCTCGCGGGGGAACACCAGGCAGAACCGAACGTCGACGGTCGGTTCCCCGGCTGCTGTCACCCGAGTACGCATCCGCTCCTAAGCTCCCCGTATCCGCAAGTTGCGCTAACCACATTGTGAAGAGTTCCCGAGCGGGACCGTGGTAATCATGAACTTGGGCGATCTCTGGACGAACAGTGCTGTTCACCATCGATAACGCGCCGCGGGGCGAAGCCGGTTCAGGCCGGACGGACCGAGAACTCCTCGATCACCGGGTTGGCCAGCAGCTCCCCGGCCAGCTCCGCCACCTGGGCCATCGTCGTCTCGTCGGCGGGCTCGCTGAGCTCTACCTCGAACCTCTTGCCCTGGCGGACGCCGACCACCTGCCCGAACCCGAGGCGTTGGCACGCGCTGGCGATCGCCTCGCCCTGCGGGTCGTGGATCTCGGGCTTGAGCATCACCTCGACGACGACTCTGGCCACGGGTGGCAGCGTAACGCCGCCGCCCCCATCACGCACTTCCCCGCCCTCCCCCGCCTCTCTCCGCGCCGCCTTTCCCCACCTCCCTTCGTGCTGCCCTCCCCCACCTCCCTGCATGCGGGCTGATGGCGCGGGCATCCGGTGATGTCTGTCACGATGGCTGTAGCGGCTTTGCCGAGCTGTGACCTCCCGCGACGATCGCCGGGTACTGTCTCAGCGGAAGAGCCAGCGGATACATCGGCCGGTCAGGGCCACCGCGACCGGCCCCGAACATACGAGGAGTGGCACGTGACCGTCAACGGTGCCGGGCCTGCTGCTTCTGCTGATTCCCGCCGCGGACAGCCGGAGTCAGCGGAACTCATCCAGCTTCTGACTCCCGAGGGCGAGCGGGTCGAGCATCCCGATTACCCGCTCGACATCTCGGCCGACGAACTCAAGGCGCTGTACCGGGACCTGGTCCTCGTGCGCCGGATCGACTTCGAGGCCATCGCGCTGCAGCGCCAGGGCGAGCTGGGCATCTGGGCCTCGCTGCTCGGCCAGGAGGCCGCGCAGATCGGCTCCGGCCGGGCGCTCGAGCCATCGGACATGGCCTTCCCCACCTACCGGGAGCACGGCGTGGCCTGGTGCCGCGGCCTCGACCCCACGAAGCTGCTCGAGCTGTTCCGGGGGGTGAGCCACGGCGGCTGGGACCCCAAGGCGCACAACTTCCACCTGTACTCGATCGTCATCGGGAGCCAGACGCTGCACGCCACCGGCTACGCGATGGGCATCCAGCGCGACGGCGCCGTGGGCGAGGGCGGCGAGGCCGTGATCGCCTACTTCGGCGACGGTGCGACCAGCCAGGGCGACGTGAACGAGGCCTTCATCTGGGCCTCGGTCTCGAACGCGCCGATCGTGTTCTTCTGCCAGAACAACCAGTGGGCGATCTCCGAGCCGCTGGAGCGGCAGAGCCGGGTCCCGCTCTACCTGCGGGCGCACGGCTTCGGCTTCCCCGGCGTGCGGGTGGACGGCAACGACGTGCTGGCCTGCCTCGCGGTCACCAGGAAGGCGATGCAGGCCGCACGGGACGGCCAGGGGCCGACGATGATCGAGGCGTTCACCTACCGGATGGGCGCCCACACCACCACCGACGACCCGACCAGGTACCGGCTGGCCGCCGAGCTGGAGACGTGGAAGCTGAAGGACCCGATCGAGCGGGTCAAGGCCTACCTGGTCCGGACCGAGCAGGCGGACGAGCTGTTCTTCGCGGCCCTCGACGCCGAGGCGGCCGAGCTCGGCGCCAGGATCAGGAAGGCGTGCCTGGAGATGCCCGACCCGGACCCGCTGGCGATCTTCGAGAACGTCTACGCGGAGCCGAACGCGATGCTCGAGGCCGAGCGGGACTCCTATGCCGCTTACCTCGAGTCCTTCGAGGTCGAGGAGGCCGGGCGATGACCAAGCTGACGCTCTCGAAGGCCCTGAACGAGGGCCTGCGCAAGGCCCTGGAGAACGACCCCAAGGTCCTGATCATGGGCGAGGACGTCGGGAAGCTCGGCGGCGTGTTCCGGGTCACCGACGGGCTGCAGAAGGACTTCGGCGAGGCCCGGGTGGTCGACACGCCGCTCGCCGAGTCCGGCATCGTCGGCACCGCGATCGGGCTGGCGCTGCGTGGCTACCGGCCGGTGTGCGAGATCCAGTTCGACGGGTTCGTGTTCCCGGCCTTCGACCAGATCACCAGCCAGCTGGCCAAGATGCGGTACCGGTCACGCGGGAACCTCAAGCTGCCCGTGGTGATCCGGATCCCGTGCGGCGGCGGCATCGGCGCGGTCGAGCACCACAGCGAGTCGCCGGAGGCGCTGTTCACCCACACCGGCGGCCTGCGCGTGGTCGCCTGCGGTGACCCGGCCGACGCGTTCGCCATGATCCAGCTGGCCATCAGCAGCGACGACCCGGTGATCTTCTTCGAGCCCAAGCGGCGCTACTGGGAGAAGGCAGATGTGGACACGGCCGGGGGCGTGGCCGCGGCGCCGCCGCTCGGCCAGGCCAAGACCGTGGTCAGCGGCACCGACGTGACCGTGCTGTGCTACGGCCCGATGGTCAGGACGTGCGCCGAGGCCGCCATCGCCGCCTCCGGCGAGGGGCGCTCGGTGGAGGTGATCGACCTGCGGTCGCTGTCACCGCTGGACACCGAAACGATCTTCGAATCGGTCCGGCGCACCGGGCGGTGCGTGGTCGTTCACGAGGCGCCAGTCACGGGGGGCCTTGGCGCCGAGATCGCCGCCCGGGTGACCGAGGAATGCTTCTACCGGCTGGAGGCTCCGGTGCTGCGGGTCGGCGGCTTCTCGACGCCGTACCCGCCGTCCAAGCTCGAGGAGCACTACCTGCCCGACCTGGACCGGGTACTGGACGCCGTCGATCGCACCTTCAGCTACTGAGGGGGCCGCATGTCAGAACTCAAGCAGTTCAGGCTTCCCGACGTGGGCGAGGGCCTGACCGAGGCGGACATCGTCAAGTGGCACGTCCAGCCCGGGGACAAGGTGACGGTCAACCAGATCATCGTGGAGATCGAGACGGCCAAGGCGGTCGTCGAGCTCCCGTCGCCGTACGAGGGCGTCGTGGCCGACCTGCTCGTGCCCGAGGGCACGACCGCCGACGTCGGGACGCCGATCATCTCGGTGGACGTGGGCCCGGACGCCGGCCGTTCCCCGCACCCGCCCGCACCGCGCGGCAGCACCAGCGCGGACCTGGTCCCGCCGACGGCCGCGGCCGAGGGCGGGCTGGGCGGGGCCAAGGGAGGCGCCGAACCCGGGATCGAGGGAACCCTGGCCCCGAAGGAGGAGCGCCCGGCGGTGCTCGTCGGTTACGGGGTCAAGCTGGGCTCGACCACCCGGCGGCCCAGGAAGGCTCCCGCGGCGGCCCAAGCCCCCGACTCCGCGCCCGCCTCCTCCGCCCCGCCCGCCGCATCCGCGCTGTCTGCCTCATCGGCCCCGTCTGCCGCATCCGCCCGGTCCGCCACACTGGCCCCGGTCGCACCATCCAGCGCGGGTGCGGAGGCCGCGGGCGGCTTCGGGAGCGGGCCGGCCACCCCCGGCGCCGACCAGGGAACGGCCGTGCTGGCCAAACCGCCCGTCCGCAAGCTGGCCAAGGACCTGGGCGTGGACCTGGCCCGGCTGTCGGGGACCGGCCCGGGCGGCTCGATCACGCGCGACGACGTGCAGGCGGCCTCGAGCGGCCCGGTCACGGCGGTCCCGGCCGAGACCCGCCCGGCCGAGACCGGCCCAGCTGAGACCGGCCCAGCTGAGACCGGCACGGTGCCGGCCGGGTTCGCGCCGGTGACCGCGGTGGCGCGGGAGGAGCGCATCCCGATCCGGGGCGTGCGCAAGCACACCGCGGCCGCGGTGGCGGGCAGCGCCTTCACCGCACCGCACGTCACCGAGTTCCTGCAGATCGACATCACCGAGACCATGGCCGCGACGGCGCGGCTGCGCGCGATGCCGGAGTTCGCCGGCATCCGGGTGTCACCGCTGCTGCTGGTGGCGCGGGCGCTGATGGTGGCCGTGGCCAGGCACCCCATGATCAACTCGTCGTGGGACGAGGACGCCCAGGAGATCGTGGTCCGGCACTACGTGAACCTCGGCATCGCGGCGGCGACCGAGCGCGGGCTGATCGTGCCGAACATCAGGGACGCTCACGCGCTCTCGCTGCCGGGCCTCGCCCGCGCGCTGGCCGAGCTCGCCGAGACCGCGCGGGCCGGCCGGGCCACCCCCGCCGACCTTCGCGGCGGAACGATCACGATCACGAACGTCGGCGTGTTCGGTGTCGACACCGGCACTCCCATCCTCACGCCGGGGGAGGCCGCGATACTCGCGTTCGGCCAGGTCAAGGATGCGCCGTGGGTGCACGAGGGCCAGCTGGCCGTGCGCAAGGTCACCACGCTGGCCCTCTCGTTCGACCACCGCATCGTCGACGGTGACCTGGGCTCGGCTGTGCTGCGCGACATCGGCGAGATGCTGGAGGACCCGCTGCGCATCCTCGCCTGGTCCTGAACGCACCACCGGAACCGAGAGGATCGCGATGATCAGGCACGTGGTGCTTTTCGCCTGGGTCCCAGAGGCCACCGACCAGCAGAAGCATCGGGTGGCCGACGAGCTGCGGAAGCTGCCGCCCCTGATGACCGGACTGCGCGCGTATCATCTCGGTCCGGGGACTCGGCCCACTGAGTGAGCGTCAGAAGGCTTCTTCGGGGAGTTCCATCAGGTCCAGGGTGGTGGCCTCGAGGATCTCCCGCTCCGCGGCCAGCCTGGGCAGCACGGTCGAGGCGAAGAACCGGGCGGCAGCGACCTTGCCCTCATAGAACGCCTGGTCCGCGCCGGGACCCTCGTCGAGCCGGGCCTGGGCGGCCTGCGCCTGCCTGGCCAGCAGCCAGCCGACGATCAGGTCACCGAGCGCCAGCAGCAGCCGCGTGGTGTTCAGACCGACCCGGTAGATCTCCGAGGGCTGCTCGATGCTCCCGCCCAGGAAGCCGTGCAGCGCGGCCACCATGGCCTCGACGTCGTCGGCGGCCCGGGCCAGCGCGGCGCGCTCGGCCTTGAGCCTGCCGTTACCGC
>DASYXX010000054.1:0-4128 GCA_035934395.1 Streptosporangiaceae bacterium | reverse complement strand
GTCGCCGTCGCGCAGCACCGACAGCACGTCGCGCTCGAGGAAGTTGCTGGCGGCCGGGCTGGCCAGCAGGCAGCGGCGCAGGGTCGCCAGGTCGACGCCGGCCGCCGTGCCCACGCTCAGCACCTCGGCGGTGGCGGTCAGGTGCGCGAACCAGAGCAGATTGATCATCAGCTTGACCGTGTACCCGGCGCCGTGCGAACCGACGTGCACGATCCGCTCCGGGTCGCCCATGGTCGCGAGCAGCGGGCGGACACGCTGGTAGGTCTCGGGCCGCCCGCCGGCGAAGATCTGCAGCGTGCCGGCCCGGGCGCCGCTGGCCATGCCGCTGACCGGGGCGTCGAGAACCTCGACGCCCCGGGGCTCGGCCGCGGCGCGCACCCGGTCCGCGACGGCGGGCACTGAGGTGGACATGTCGATCCAGACGGCGCCGGGCGCCAGCCCGTCCAGCAGCCCGGCGGGACCAAGCAGGACCTCCTCCACGTGCCGCGGCGCCGGCAGCATGGTGATCGCCACGTCCCGGCCCAGCGCCGCCTCGCGCGGCGAGCCGGCCCAGGCCGCGCCGCCGGCCAGCAGCTCCGCCGCGGCCTCGCGGCGCAGGTCGTGGACGACGAGGTCATGCCCGGCGGCCAGGATATTCCGGCTCATCGGCGCGCCCATGTGCCCGAGCCCAACGAATCCGACCTTCATCCGTCAGCCCCGGGCCCACCGCGCGACCGCGGCCTCGTCGATCTCCGCGCCCAGGCCCGGGCGGTCGGGGACCGCCAGGCAGCCGGCGGAGTCGATGAGCAGCGGCCGGACGAGGAAGAAGTCGCGGCGCTGCGGCGTCCACCCGGGCGGGTCGTAGGGGAACTCCAGGTACGGGCCGCCGCCCACGCCGGCGGCGACGTGCAGGTTCGCCAGCAGGCCCAGCCCGTTGGTCCAGGTGTGCGGGGTGAACCAGCAATGCCCGAGCATGGCGACCTCGGCCACCGTCCGGGCCCGGAGCATCCCCGCCGCGAGCACCACGTCGGGCTGGACGACGTCGAGCGCGCCCGCGGCCAGCGCGTCGAGCAGCTCGCCCGCGGTGCGCGCCATCTCGCCGCCGGCGACCCGGATCCCCGCGACCTCCCGCAGCGCGCGCATGCCGGCCAGGTCCCGCGCGGGCAGCGGCTCCTCCAGCCACAGCACGCCGAGCTCGGCGAGCTCTGCCGCGATGGGCCGGACGGCGGCCAGGTCGAGCGCGGGCGAGATATCGCCGGGCATCCGCCACCACTGGTTCAGGTCGACCATGATGTCCAGGCCGTCGCCGACCGCCTGCCGCGTGGCCCGCACCGCGGCCAGCCCGGAGGCGACGTCACGGCGGTCGATGCGGATCTTCACCGCCCGGAAGCCCGCCTCCCACGCCGCGACGGCCGCCTCGGCCCGCTCCTGCGGGCTCTTCAGCTCGCCGAACGACGCGTAGGCCCGCAGGCCCCGGCTGGCCCCGCCGAACAGCGCGGACACCGGCAGTCCGGACACCTGGCCGATGATGTCCCAGAGCGCGGCCTCCAATGGCCAGTAACGGCCGGCCTGGAAGCCGATCCTCTCGATCGCGGCGACGTGCCGGGCGATCTGCATCGGGTCGCGCCCGATGAACAGGTGCTCGAACGCCTCGAAGCCGTCCATGGTGTCGCCCGAGCCGTGCCCGGTCACGCCCTGGTCGGTTTCCACCCGGACCAGGGTCGCGTCGAAGTGCCGCCGCGGCACCGGGTCCCACGCCGCGTGGAACGGCGGGTCCAGCGGCAGTCGCATCCGGTCGAGGCGGATCGCGGTGATCTTCACTGGGTGCTGTGCTTCCCGCTCGCCTGCGGGTCGCCCTTGCGCCCCTCCGGCTCGCTCATCCCGAGTCGTAGTACGGGTTGGCCGGGTGATCC
Source organism: Streptosporangiaceae bacterium (assembly GCA_035934395.1). Taxonomy (GTDB): domain Bacteria; phylum Actinomycetota; class Actinomycetes; order Streptosporangiales; family Streptosporangiaceae; genus JASHPR01. The sequence continues at coordinate 2,236 of DASYXX010000054.1, read as the reverse complement.
CGCGCGGCCAGCACGTCCGCGACGGCGGGCGCGCCGGCCGCGCCCGCCCGGAGCGCGGCGGCGGTCGCCGCGCGGTTGTTCGCGTAGACCTTCCCGGCGTCCCGCGCGGCGGGGTTCACCCACACCGCGGCGATCAGCAGCAGGTCGTCGGCGTCCGCCTCGCTGATGACCCCCTCGGCCACGGCGTCGGCGACCCCGCCGGCCACGCCCGCCTGCGCGGCTCCCCAGGTGAGCACGCCGTGCTCGTCGCCGGCGATCGTGGCCTTGTTGACGAACAGGGTCAGGGGCTTGGCCGGGAGGCCCGGCCGCACCACGGCGACGAACGCCGCGTTCCCGGGCCGCGGGCTGGCCAGGGCGGTGGCCCAGGCGACCCCGACTGGCCCGTCGCGCCGGCCGAGCACGGTGTTGACGTGCGCGGCCTCGGCGCCCTCGCCGACGAAGCTCTCCCCGATCAGCAAATCAGCTCCACGGGAACGGCGAGTTGCTCACGGGATGCAGCCGGCCGGTGCGGTAGCGGGAGAACCGGAACGGCTCGAGCAGCGCCTGCGGCTCGCCGAGCAGCTCCTTCGCGACGAGCGCGCCCACGCCGATCATCTTGTAGCCGTGGTTGGAGTCCGCGATCACGTAGGCGTTCTCGCGGAAGGTGTCGAACACCGGGAAGCTGTCGGGCGTGAACGCCCCGATGCCCCCCGAGGGCTCCTTGCGGTACAGCGGGCGCTGCTTCTCGAACCGCTTGAGGCAGTGCGCGAGCCCGGAGGTCCACATCCGGGCGAAGTCCTCGCCCACGACGAACTCGGGGCTCGCCGTGCCGTACGGGTCGACCGCGACCTCGCGGGCCGGGCGGTCGACGATGTACGGCGCGGCCCCGCCTTGTACCCCGCCGAAGTCGAAGTCGGGCTTGAAGTAGATGCCCCACATCTCGTCGGTGATCAGCGACCCGTCGATGTCGTCGTACAGCGGGACGTCGGAATCCACGTGTACCACGGGCGGGAAGCCGCCGTCGGCGGTCGTGAACGTGCCGGGATCGACCTCGAGCGTTCCCTCCTGCAGCGCCCAGTAGGTCCACATGGGCCGGCCCGGGTGGACGGTGCCGTCCGGCCCGGTCACGTCGACCTGGTCCGGGAGCTCGAGCATGGCCCAGAAGTCGCGGATCCACGGCCCGGCCGCGATGATGAGCCGGTCGCAGGCGATGGCGCCGTCATCGGTCTCGACGGCGGTGACCGCGCCGCCGGCCAGCTGCAGGCCGGTCACCGTGACGCCCGCCTCGATCCGGACTCCCGCCGCCCGGGCCTTGGCCGCCAGGCCCGCCAGCGAGCGCTTGTTGTTGGCGTACCCGCCCTGCTTCTCGTGCAGGACCGTGGTCGCGCCGGTCGCCTGCCAGTCGGGGAACATGTCCTGCATGTAGGCGAGGCAGTCCTGCTCCCCCTCGATCAGGACCGAGTCGTACCCGATCGCCTGCTGCTCGGCGAAGATCTGCACCACGTCCGCGTGCATGGCCTCGGGCGCGGTCTGCAGGAAGCCGACGGGATGGTAGGAGAACGCCTCCGGGTCGGACTCCCACACCGACACGTTGTGGGCCATGAGCTCGCGCATGGCGGGCTGGAAGTAGTTGTTGCGGATCGTGCCGCAGGCGATCCCGGACGCGCCCGCCCCGATCCCGGACTTGTCGAGGATCACGATGTCGCGGCCGCCGCCCGAGCCGCGCGCCTCGAGTTCCTTAGCCAGGTGCCACGCCGTGGATAGGCCGTGCATGCCGGCGCCGATGACGACATAGCGGGCGTGTGCTGGGGTGGTCACGGGCTCGTCTCCTGGGTCAGAGATTACGGGCGTACTCCCGGTAGCTCTCGGTGATCCCCGGGGCCGAGCCGAGGAACGAGTGCTTCGACATGTCGGGAGAGTAACGCGACGCGGGAGGTGCCTGGCCGGCCGCCTCGGCCACCGCCCGGATGTGATGCGGGCCGGCGCCGCAGCAGACGCCGAGGTAGGTGACGCCGAGCTCGAGGGCGGCCGTGGCGAACTCGCCGAGCTCCTCGCGGGTGCAGGTGAAGGGGTCGAGCGCGGTGGGGAAGGCCTGGGCCCCGCCGCGGGCGGGATCGCGCAGGGCCTGCATCGAGGGCTGCTCGCCGGTGGTCCGGTAGGGCACCGGCAGCGCGGCGACCGGGCACGACACGGCGTCGCGGATGGGGGGCAGCAGGGGCAGCATGGTCAGCGGCCCGCGGATGCAGTTGAGGCCGAC
>DASYXX010000046.1:0-6642 GCA_035934395.1 Streptosporangiaceae bacterium | reverse complement strand
GGCCGTCGAGGCGGACCATGCCGGTGTCGGGTAGCGCGGTGAGCTTTAACGTCACCGGCTACCCCGGTGGCGGCGGAGACAGCAGCTCACTGCGGGACTGGCAGATGATCAAGAAGGTGGAGCACAACCTCCCCTCCAATGCGGAGCTCGCCCAGCGCGCCGCGGAAGACCTGGGCCAATGCGCCCAATGCGGCTCGGAAGAGTACAGCCAGCTGCCGTTCCACCGGAACCGCCACCCTGGAATCGATCCCAAGGGCTGATGTGAGCGCAGCCCAGGGCGCGGGCAGGCCCGGGCCGGAGCACACCCGTGGCGCGCACCGCTCGGCTTGTCCCGGCCGCCGCCGGAGCTGGCATCATGGGCCCCCGATACGGCACCTCGGACCAACGCACTTTCGGTAGGGTTTGACCGTATTCCACGGGGCCATGAGGTCCTGGACTGCTCATGGAAGGGAAGCACAATGACTGAATCGTTCCCGTCGGGGGGTAGCGGATTCCCGCAGCCAGATGAGTACGGCGGAATGTCGCAGCCAGGTGGAATGCCGCAGCCGGGCGAAATCCCGCATGCCGGCGGAGTCCCGCAGTTCGGCGGAACCCCGCAGCCAGCTGAACGCCAGGAGACCGGCGGGCCGAACCGGACTCCGCGCAGTGAGATCGGGCCGGCCGTCTCGGCCAACCGCAACAAGGAGCCCGTCCTCCTGCTCGACCTGTCGACCAGCATGGACTGGGGCGCCGCCGACGAGAGGAGCGGCGACTACCCGGATCCGAACAGCCGCAGGGCCATCGTCATCGGAGCGCTGCACGGCCTGGTGCGCGCGCTGGAGGCCGAGGACAGCGAGGCCGCGGCCGAGCAGGCGGGCGGCAGCGACGAGCTCGGCGGCCTGATGACGCACGGGTTCGCCAACGGCCACGTCGAGATCGGCGACCTGAACTCCTCCAACCTGGAGCGCAGGCTCAACTCCATCCAGTGGGGCGGCCGGACCTACATCATGCCCGCCTGGAGGGCGGCGCTGGCCGACTACGACGAGGAGTTCGGCGACCGCGATCCCGACGAGCAGCCGGTTATGGAGGTGCTCGTGCTCACCGACGGCGAGGCCGACGACTGGATGGAGTTCGAGCCGGTCCTTGAGAAGGCCACCGCCAAGCGGGTCTTCGTGGTCGCGATCGTCGGCAGCGGCCCGAAGCACGACGCCACCCTGCGCGCTTACCAGGAGGGCGCGCGGAAGAACCAGGCGCAGGACAAGTTCGGCAAGAGCCACGTGAACGTGGTCTCGTTCGATTCGGTCACCGACCCGGGCGAGATAGCCGCCGACCTGGTCACGCTCGTCGTCTGACGATCAAGGGCGCGGGCGCGGTCCTGCCGCGCCGGCGGCCTGCGGCCCCGGGCCGGTCTGCGGCCCGGGGCCGATCTCCCGGTCAGGCCTGCGACCGGGCCCGGCGGCCGGTGGAGAACCAGGCGCCGGCCCAGGACACGATGGCCAGCGCGAACGCGACGAGCGCGTGCTTGCTGTGGTGGTGGGCGGAGCCGGCCTGGTGCCCGGGGAAGAACGACGGCAGCTGCGCGGCCGTCTTGGCCAGGTACACCACGCCGACCACGGCGAACAGCAGGCCCAGCACGATCAGGCCGACGGTCACGGCGACCGGGGCGTTCCGTGAGGACGGGGACGATGAGGTCACGGCTCTCTCCTCGCTTTTCTACAAGGACTGTAGAACCTTAGCGGAGTTGCCGCGTCTGTTCACCCGGCTTGGGAATCGATGGCTCAGCGCAGCCGGGCCAGGAGCTCGCCGTAGGCCGCAACGTAGCGGTCCACGTCGGCCGGTGTCGCGGGCACGGGGACGGTGGGTCCGGCACCCGGAAGCGCTTCCCACACGCCCCGGTTGGCCAGCCAGATCCGGATCAGGCGGGTGAGCAGGTCGTCGGTGAGCCCGTACGCCTGCGCTCCGGTACGGGGCCTGGGGCCGTACCACTGACCGGAGCGGGGGCCGAGCCTGATCACCGTCCACGGCAGGCCGGCCGCGCCGATGGCCGCCTCGATCCCGTCGGCGAGCTGGCCGCCGAGAGCGGTCGTGTGCGCGTAGGCGTCCGCGACCAGCACCTGCGTCAGCGCCGCCCTCGCGGCCGCGGCCGACAGCGGGTTCCCGAACAGGGTGCCGCCGGTCGCGACGTTGCGGGCGGCGTCCAGCTGCTCACCCAGCTCGGCGGTGACCCCGTAGGCGCCCATCGGCAGCCCGCCCGCGACCGCCTTGCCGATCGTGACCATGTCGGGCCGCAGCTGCCACAGCCCGGTCGCCCCGCCGGGCCCGACGACATGGGTGTGGGTCTCGTCGATGGCCAGCAGCGTGCCGTGCTCGCGGGTCAGCGCGCGCAAGCCGTCGTGCCAGCCGGGCTCGGGCAGCAGCAGGTGAACGGTGTTGGTCATCGCCGGCTCGGTCAGCACCAGGGCCACGTCGGCGGGCTCGAGCGCCGCCCGCAGCGTGTCAGGGTCGTTGAACTGAGCTATGCGCACCCGGCCGGTGACGCCCCTGGACAGGCCGCGCTGGACCGCGGCCGCCTGCCCGTCCTTCAGGTCGACCAGGCCCTCCTCGAAGTGGCCGTGGTAGTGCCCCTGGAACAAGACGATCACGTCGCGCCCGGTGGCCGCCCGGGCCAGGCGGATCGCCTCGGTGTTGGCCTGCGTGGCGGACAGGGTGAACTGCCACTGCGGGACCGGATAGCGGCGCGCCAGCTCCTCGGCCACCTCCACGCAGGCCTCGGTCGGCAGCAGGAACTGCGTGGACCGCGCCACCTGCGCCTGCGCCGCGGCCACGATCGCGGGATGTGCGTGCCCGCAGAACATCGCCATGTCCGAGGCGTTGAAATCGAGGTAGCCGAACCCGTCCAGATCGGTGAAACCCGCGCCGTGGCCGTGGTCGACGTAGACCGCCTGGTCGTTGTCGGAGGCCATCCACGCCATCGGCACGCCGTTGGGCATGTGCGCGCGCGCCCGGGCGATCATGGCCATCGTCCGGGGCCGGTCCCGCCGGAACCGGGTCAGCTCCGCGGCGTGCAGCTCATTGATCCTGGCCCGATCGAGATCACCCAGCGCGGTCATACCCAGGATGCTAGAGGAGGTCGAAGCCGGTCAGTCGGTGACGGTGACCAGGCTCCCGTAGGTGAGGTAGGGCCACACCTGCCGTGCCACGCTGAGCGGCAGCTCGACACAGCCCAGGCTCTGCGGCCAGCCGAAAGAGGGCCGGTTCATGCTGTGCACCGCGTAGTTCCCGTGGAAGTACGAGACGAACTGGACCGGGTCGGCGTAGGGGCTGCCGCCCGGCGTGAGCCCCCGCATGACCTGGAACCTGTTGCGCAGGTACACCGGGAAGGTGCCGAGGACCGTGGGCGTCACGGCGGTGCCGGTGCTGGCCAGCCCGCGCACGACGACCTGGCCGTCGTGCCAGACGGTCAGCGTCTCGGGCCGGGCCTGGTCCGCCAGCGCGTAGCTGTACCCGTGCGGGTTGCGCTCGCCCAACGCCACCGCGCGCAGCAGGGCCCGCCACAGGCGGCGGGTGATGGTGGCGGTCATCGGCAGCCCGTGATCGGCCTGGAAGGCCATGAGCGCCCCGGTCAGGACGACGCCGGGCTGGCCGGGCCGCCACAGGCTGGTGAGCACGGGGGGATAACTGCCCCGCCAGCTGAACCCGCCGCCCGTGCTGATAACGACAGCGCCGCCCGTGTTGGTAACCACGGGCCCGCGCCGCTGGCTGTAGCCGACCGTGGCCGGCCCGCCGCCAGGCGCCGCGGGCAGGCCCGAGTCGTCGTCCGGGGTCCAGGTCAGCGGCAGGTAGCCAAGCTGGGCGAGCAGCTGCTCCAGGCGGAGCGTGGACCAGCCGCCGGCCTCGGCGGCGGTCACCGGGTCGGCGCTGTTGCCGGGGGACATCGACAGCACCCGCAGCGCCGCCGGCTCGGCGCGCTCACGGCCGACGTTCGCGGCCGAGGCCAGGGTGGTCTCGCGGTGCCCGGCCGTGCCGTGGCTCATCGCGACCGCCGTGGCAGCCGCCACCACCGCGCCGGTCAACGCCCCCGCCGCCGCGACCTTGACCCGCGCAGCGGCCACCCGCCCTGCCCGTCGTCTCATATGCATGCCTTTGTCGCTTCTACTTGATTGCCCCGTTATCATGACCAATGCTGAATGGCATACGGCCAGAAACCGCCCCACTCGATCACACTTGGACGGGCGGCCATTGCGCCCACCGTAAAATCTGGCCGCTACCCTGAATTCCCAGGAATGGCCGGCCGCCAAACATCGGGCGTTAAGGACACGCTAGGGCGAGGCCCCATCCGCCTCCCCATCCCCCTACACTCCCGGCGCGTGCGCGGCGGCGTAGTCGCGCAGTACGGCGAGCGGGATGCGCCCCCGCTCGGGCAGCTGATGGCCGCTGGCCACGGCCCAGGCGCGCACCTCGCGAGAATGCTGCCGGTCCTGGGTGGTCCGGAGGCCGCTGTGTCGCATGCCCGGCAGGGGCACCTTGCGCGCCGCCATGGTGTACCGCCCCAGGGTCTGCAGGAGCTGCAGCTCGTGCCTGGCGCACACCTCCAGCTCGTAATGCAGGCCGTCGATGCCGAGGGTCACGGTCCGGCCGGCCGGCGTGTCGGTCTCGTGCGGGGCCATGTCGCAGATGAGCGTTACCTGTACCTGCTGGGACATTCTTCTTCCTGCTTCTTTCCTGATGCGGCCCCTGCCGTGGCCGGAAGTGTCTGCGGGCAGGAAAGGACGGCACCAGGCTCCGTTCCCCCTCGGAACGCGGGCCGGGGGGACCCCGCGATTCCTCCGTACAAGAGCCTGGTGCCGCCGATCTGCGGCCCACCGGAACGCCCGGGATCACGGATAGGCCAGTTCCGCCCCCCTCCGCCGTTGCGGTCCAGTGCCCTGGCCCGGCGCTGTTTCGGGGGTCACAGCCAGGCCAGGGCACGCCTGATGCCCGGAGTCGTCCTCGGTGTCCGGGCTGTGTTACGAAGCGCCGGTCCGCCCCGACCCGTTACACCGAACCTGCCCCGGGGGACCGCGGCCGGGCCCGGGGGTTGCGGGGCAATGACCGAAACGGCCGGTGAATGGCGGTTCGGGCTGCGCAGGGCGGTATTGGGGCGGATACTGGGCCGGTGATCGGCTCTGGGTTCGCGGTCCTGCTGGCCGAGGCGCGGGACCGCGACGAGGAGGCGTTCGCCCGCCTCTACCGCGACGCGCAGCCGGCGCTGCTGCGGTACCTGCGGGTGGTCGCGGCCGAGTCGGCCGAGGACGTCGCCGCGGAGACGTGGCTGCAGGTGGTGGCCGGCCTGGCCAGATTCAGCGGCGGCGAGCTGGAGTTCCGCGCGTGGCTGTTCACGATCGCCCGGCACCGGGCGGTCGACGCGGGCCGCGCGCGGGAGCGGCGGCCCCGCACCGTCCCGCTGGCCGACAGCGGGGCCGACGAGCGGCTGACCGCCCCGGACACCGCCGACGTCGCGCTGGAGCGGGCCGCCACCCGGGCCATCCTGGTGCTGATATCGGCCCTGCCCAGGGATCAGGCCGAGATCATCATGCTGCGGGTGGTGGCGGGCCTGGACACGAACGCCGTCGCGCGCATCGTCGGCAAGCGGCCCGGCGCGGTGCGGGTGGCCGCGCACCGGGCGCTGCGCCGGCTGGCTGAGGTGGCAGACCGGGCGGGAGTGCTGTAACGCCGTGGACCCCCCGGACGCTTCGTCGGGCGAGATGCCTGGGTTCTATCGTCCCAGCCGGCCAAGCCGCGAGCTGGGCGAGCCGCTACTGGATGCGCTCCTGGAGGGGCGGTCCCTGCCCCCGGATGCCCCGGTGGAGCTATGCGCGGTGGCGGAAATGCTCGCGGACCTGGCCGGTCCGGCAGAACCCGGCGAGCTGGCCGGGGAGGCGGCGGCGCGACTGGGCCTTGCGCGCACCGCTGACCCGGCCGGCATCTCGCCCGCTGCCCACCGGTCAGCCCGGCGAAGGCGGCCCTGGATGTTCGTGCCAGGCGCCGTACGGCTGGGAGGCGCGCTGATCGTGGCGGCGGTCGGGCTGGGCGGCGCCGCCGCGGCATACGCCGGCGCGCTGCCCGGCCCCATCCAGGACCTCGCCCACCATCTGATCGGCGCGCCGCCCGCGCACAGCGCCAGCCCGCTGGTCCCACGGCCCGTCCCGGGCATGTCCCGGCCGGGGGCTCGGCACGGGTCGCATCCCGGCCGGGCCAGGGGCCACGGCAAGCGGGGCACGCACCCGCACGGCAAGGCCAAAGGCCACGCCAAGCCCAAGAGCAAGCCGGCCCCGGCGAAGACGCCGCCCGGCCAGGCGAAGAACCACGTGCCTCATCCTGCTCACCCCACCCAGCCTCCGCATCCCGCGGCTCACGCGTACTGGGCCCGGCCCTGGTACCCGTATCCGCTTCCCCGAGCCCACCAGGCACACCGCTGGACCGCGCGCCTCGGCCCCCGCCTCGCCTGATCCACGTAACGCAACCGCCCCGGGCAGTGAAGGGGGATGGGGAGGCGGGTGGGCCAGCCGGCATCATGTGGGCATGAGCGAGCCATACAACCGCTTCACCGGGCAGAGCATCGAGCGCCTGACGGCACTGAGCGACGGCCTGTTCGCGGTCGCGATGACGCTTCTCGTCCTCGAC
>DASYXX010000017.1:0-8870 GCA_035934395.1 Streptosporangiaceae bacterium | reverse complement strand
GCCCGGCCAGCCAGTCCTGCAGGCCGCTGGTCAGCGCGCCGATATCGCGCTCGCTGACCGTCATTTTTTTCTTCTCGGCATGCGCCCCGTCAGCCGCCAGCTCCTTCTGCTCACTGTGCGACTGGTCTGCCGCGGGCGCGGTCATGGCCGCCTCCTAGCTGGAGACCGGCCCGCGGCCAGCGCGGACTTGAGCCGCCGCAGCGCTGCACCGTCGCATGGCCGCCCGCCAGTGAATTGAAACACGTTCTAGCGAACGCTAGCTAACCGGGACCTGACGGTCAACGGTCTCCGGGTGGCCGGGGAGCAGGTGCCCCCCGGCCGGAGAGGGCGGTCCTAGGGCGTGACCGCCTCGCTGACCTGCAGCGACCCGCCGCGCTCGACGTAGGGGTGGGAGCGGACCAGGTCCACGGCGGCGTCGAGATCCGCGGCCTCGAGGATCGAGTAGCCGTTGAACGGCTCCGAGGCGCGGCCGTCGGCCACCGAGCCCGCGCTGACGGTCCTGGACGGGCCGAGCGGCGCACCGGGATCGACGAGCGCCTTGCCCGTGGCGCCGACCCACGCGCCGAACGCGGCCATGGCCTGCTGGCGCCCTTCTTCCGACTCGGGCATGCCGCCGCCGTGATAGGTGACGAGGAACCTCGGCATTGAAAACCTCCGCTGGAGAAATGTGAGGACAGGAGCAGCGGCCCTCCGGGGACTTCCCCGTGCCTGAGCCGCCCGGGCCCTGGCGGGCCGCTCGCCCAGTCTCGTCAGCCACGGCCCCGAACCACAATGTCCGATCGAACAGGATGCATGGCCGATCGGACGGTGCCGCGGCTCGCGTGCCGGCGGGCCGGCTAGGTTGGCGCCACGATGGACCGTCTGAATACCAACCGGCACGACGGGCTGAGCGCGCTGCTGCGCCAGGTCAACGTGCGCAGCGCGGTCTACTGCCTGTCGGACTTCGCCGCACCGTGGGGCTTCCAGGTCGAGGACTCCCCCGTCGCCAAGTTCCACGTGGTCCTCCACGGCGCGGCTTCGCTGGCCGTCGGCGACGGCGGACCGGTCGGGCTGACGTCCGGGGACCTGGTCCTGCTGCCGCACGGGAACGGCCACGTCGTGCAGGACCAGCCGGGATCACCGGTGCGGCACCTGGACCGGATCCTGGCCGACACCCCGGTCGACGCCGCGGGACGGCTGTCCTACGGCGGCGGCGGGTCGCGCACCCGGCTCCTGTGCGGCGGGTTCGAGCTGCACCCCGCGCTGCCCGACGACCTGGCCGAGATCCTCCCGGTGATGCTGGTGCTCGACGCCGCGGCGGCCGGGCTCACGCGGTGGCTTGAGCCGCTGTTCGCGCTGCTGCGGCAGGAGACGGAGGCCGGCGCGCCCGGCGCGTCAGCGATCTTCGCGAAGCTCGCCGACGTGTTCCTCGCCCAGGCGCTGCGCAGCTACCTGGCCGAGGCCGATCCCGTGACGGCCCTGGAACACCCGGTCTCGGCCGATCCCGACATCGCGCGCGTCCTGAAGCTGCTGCGAGCCCAGCCGGAGGCGCGCTGGTCGATCGATGACCTGGCCCGGGCCGCCGGGATGTCGCGGACGTCGTTCACCCTGCGGTTCCGCGCCGCGGTCGGCGTGCCGCCGATCAGCTACCTGACCCGGCTGCGGCTGACCCGCGCCGCCGGCTACCTGGCCACCACGACCAAGAACGTGGCCCAGGTGGCGCGCCTGGTGGGGTACGACAGCGAGGCCTCGTTCTCCAAGGCGTTCAGCCGCGCGTTCGGGCGCCCGCCCGGTGACTACCGCCGGGACCGTTTCGCCGCGCCCACTCTCGTCGGCCACGACGACGGCTGACGGGCTTGCATCCGGTACCCGGGTACAGGGTTACCGTCGGAGTATGAAACCAATAAGCCGTAACGCCCGCCGCCGGGCCTGGGCATCAATGTCCTGCACGCTGCCCGCGGCCAGGCTGCCGCGGCGCGTGGCCGAGTTCGACGCCCTGTTCGCCGACGCGGTGCGCGGCATCGAGCGGGTCGGGCCGGAGCGGCTGCGGCTGGAGCTCCAGGCCAGCCCTCAGGCGGCGGGGCGGGCCGCGGAGCTGGCCGCGGCCGAGACCCAGTGCTGCTCGTTCTTCACCTTCACGCTCACCGCGACCGGCGGCGGCCTGGCCCTGGAGGTCAGCGTGCCGCAGCCGTACATCGGCGTGCTCGACGGGCTGGCCGGCCGGGCGGCGGCCGCGGCCGGCCTCGCGTCGTGACCGGCCTCGGGTCGTGACCGGCTTGCGCAGCGGCGAGGTCGCCCACGCGGCCGGCGTGAACCAGCAGACGCTGCGCTACTACGAGCGCCGCGGCCTGCTGGCCGAGCCGCTCCGCACCCCGGGCGGGCACCGGCTCTACCCGGCCGAGGCGGTGACGGCCGTCCGGCTGATCAAGGCGGCGCAGCGGCTGGGGTTCTCGCTCGGTGAGGTCGCCGAGCTGATCGAGCCTCGGCTGCCCCACCCCGGGCTGCGGCAGCGTGCCGCCGCGAAGCTCGCCGAGGTCGAGGCGAAGATCGCCGATCTGACCCTGATCGCGGACACGCTGCGGGCCGCCCTGGACGTCGGCTGCGACGACCTCATCGAATGCGCCCGCGAGCCGTGCTGCCCGATCCCGTTCGCGATCCTGGCCGATCCGCGCGGAACCTGACGCTTATCGGCGGCTCGTCCACCGGGGGCCGGTCAGGGCCCAGGCGGACTCCCAGGCGGCGAGGCGACCCCGGTCGAGCACCCGGCGGCACATCCAGTAGCAGCAGGCCAGCGCCATCCCGGCGCCGCACGCGGCCCAGATGCCCCCGAGAACGGCGTTAAAGATCATGAGAGCGCGGCCCGGCGGCGGGGCGGCCGGCTCGCCGGTGCGGGTCACCCACACCCGGACCTGGCTCCCAGCCGTCGCCTCCCAGATGCCGGGCGCGGTCACCATGGTCAGCGTGCCCGACAGCCGGCGGCCGTCCGGCGCCCGCCAGCGCGCCCAGGCCTCCTCGGTCCCGCCCAGGTTGTCGACCGGCCCGGTCCTGGCCAGCACCGCAACGACCGGGTGCAGCCGCGAGGCGCCCGCGCGCTGCCAGTGGTAGATGTGCGTGCCCAGCACGGAGGCGGCGGCGACCGCGACGCCGAACGCGGTCACCAGGACCAGCAGGAGCACGCCCTCGATCCGGTCGGAGCGCCGCCGCAGCCCGTTCCGGCCCAGCAGCAGCCGTGCCAGCCGCGGGATCGGGCGGGCCGACCGCGGCGCGCCGACGCTCGGAACAGGCACGCTACTAACGTTAGTGCCTGCCGGGACCGGGAAACGGAGGTTCGGTGATGACCTGGTGGAGTCGGGAGCGATGACACGGCAGCCAGCTGAATCCGGCGCGGGCGATCGCGGGCGCGTCAAGCGCTGGCAGGAACTGCTGGCCAGCGAGCGGGACGCCGCGGCGCTGTACTCGGGGCTCGCCGAGGCGGAGACGGGCGAACGGCGGAAGATCTTCGAGGAACTCGCCGGCGTCGAGCGCAGGCATGCTGGGCACTGGGAGAGCAAGCTCGCCGACGCCGGGGCCCGGGTGCCGCCGCCGGGCCGGCCGAGCCTGCGGACCACGGTCATCGCGGCGGCGGCCCGCAGGCTGTCCGCCCAGGCCGTGCTGCCGATGGTCGAGCGCGCGGAACGCTCCGACGCGGGTATCTACGACCTCGATCCGGACGCGGCGCCGGGCATGGCCGAGGACGAGCGGGGACACGCCCGCACGCTCGCCAAGCTCATCGGCGGGCGGCCCGATCCGCGGGAGCAGATCGCCCGCCGCGAGGGCTGGCACCGGGGTGACCGGTCCGGCACGCTGCGCGCGGGCGTGTTCGGCGTGAGCGACGGGCTCGTCTCGCCAGCCAGCGCGAGATGTACGAGCGGGAGATCTCACTCGAGGGGGAGGAGATCAGGGAGAAACCCCAGGAGGAACGGGCGGAGCTGGTCCTGCTCTACCGGGCCAAGGGCCTGAGCCGCGCAGACGCCGAGCACCTGGCCGACCGCATCATGGCCGACCCGAACGTCGCTCTGGACACCCTCGCCCGCGAGGAGCTGGGCCTGGATCCGACCTCGCTCGGCTCGCCCTGCCTGGCGGCGGCGTCCAGCTTCCTGACGTTCGCGCTCGGCGCGTGCGTCGTGGTCCTGCCGTATCTGGCCGGCTCGGGCACGGCCGCGCTGGTCACCGCCATCGGACTGGCCGCCGCCGCGCTGCTGGCCGTCGGAGCCGGGATCGGCGCGCTGAACGGCAGGCCGGCGCTGCGGTCAGGAGCCCGTCAGCTCCTCGTCGGCGGCATCGCCGCGGCAGTGACGTTCGGGGTGGGTCATCTGATCGGGGGCGCCGTCCACTAATAGTGCCCCGCCGCGCTCAAGGCGGCGGCGCGCCCCCGCTGACCAGGGTGGCCACCCCCGCGACATGCCCGTCCCGCCGCATCCTGGCCGCCGCGCGCCGCTGGCCCGCCAGATACCGGTCCAGGAAGTCGACGGTGACCCGGGCCACGACCGGCTCGGGCGGGCCGTCGCCCACGTACGGCGTGAGGTGTCCCACCCCGAACAGGTCGAGGTAGAAACGTGGCCCCCGCGTGTCGGCCTGGTACATCGTGATGCTCAGCGCGGGCGGGTTGATCTTGTCGGCGTCGCCCTGCACGAACAGGACGGGCGGGGCCGGCTGCCCGAAGTACGAGCCGGGCATCGGCGGCCATTCCGCGCCGGCCAGCACTATGGCGGCCCGGACCGCGGCGTCGCGGCAGCAGGTGTTGGCGATGAGAGCGGCGACCGTGTCGCCGCCGTCGGACTGGCCCGCCACGGCGATCCGGGCCGGGTCCACCAGGCCGGCCAGGAAGCCCTGCGGCCCGCGGCTGGCCGCCAGCAGCCGCCGGATGACGTAGGCCATGTCGGCGGGCTGATTCACCAGGTCGCTCTCGTCGGGGTTGGCGAGGTGGCAGTTGGTGCGGGGGAAATCGACCCCCGCGACCACGTAGCCCGCGCTGGCCCAGCTACGCAGCAGCGGGTCATATATGTCCTCGCACGCCGTGTACCCGGGCGCGAAGACCACGAGCGGGAACAGGCCGCGGGCCGGCCGGGCGGAGGCCGCGGCGGCGGGCGGGATCACCGGGTACCACACGGTCGTCGGCAGGGCGCGCGGGCCGAGCCGGACGCGGGACCGGTCGACCAGCCGGAGCATGTGGCCGGCGACGGGGTAGCCGCCGATCGTGCCGACCGGCAGCCGCTCCGCGGCCCGGGGCAGTGCCGCAGGGACGGGGCTGCGGGTGGCCGGCCTCGCGGGCCGGGCGGAGCTGCCCGGGGCGGAGCAGCCGGTGGTCGCGCGCGCTCCTACGGCCAGCGACGCCGCTACCCCGGCGCCGAGCCTGCCGCGACGCCAGCGCGCGCGGCCGGGTGACGTTAGACGCGCCAGAGCCGGGCCTCCTTCCGCTGGCTGGCCTTCGAGGATAGCTCCGGCGGCCCTCCCGCGGGGAGAGTCGCGGGCAGGACGCCATCCCTGACGCCGGGGCCGGCTGACCGCGGCCGTAGGCTTCTTACAGGAGCAGTCATGGTCTTCACCGACCGCGCTGACGCGGGACGGCAGCTGGCCGCGAGGCTGCAGCACCTGCGCGGCGAGCCGACCGTTGTGCTCGCCCTGCCGCGCGGAGGCGTCCCGGTCGCCGCGCAGGTCGCCGGCGTGCTCAGCGCGCCGCTCGACGTGATCGTGGTCAGAAAGCTCGGCGTCCCGTTCCAGCCCGAGCTCGGGATGGGCGCGGTCGGCGAGGACGGGATCCGCGTGATCAACTGGGAGATAGTCCGCGCCGCCGAGGTCTCCGCCGCCGAGCTGGCCGCGGTGGAGGGGCGGGAGCGGGCCGAGGTGACCCGCCGGGCCCGGCGCTACCGCGGCGGGCGGCCGCGCATACCGCTGGACGGCCGGGTCGCGGTGATCGTCGACGACGGCATCGCCACCGGATCGACCGCCCGGGCCGCCTGCCTGATCGCCCGGGCGCTGGGAGCGGCCCGGGTGGTGCTGGCCGTCCCGGTGGCGCCGCCGGGCTGGCCGGACCGGATCGGCCCCGTGGCGGACGAGATGATCAGCGTCATCACGCCGGTGGCGTTCCGCGCGATCGGGCAGTTCTACGGCGACTTCTCGCAGACCAGCGACGAGGAGGTCACCGCCTGCCTGACCCGGCCGCCCGGCCATCCCGTGGCCGGGGCCTGAGGGGCCGAGCGCGGCGGCCGTCGCGGTCAGGCGCCGCCGGCCGTTACGACCATGTCGGTGACGAAGCCCGCGGCCAGCCCGAGCAGGACTCCCCAGTACATGAGGTCCTTGCGGCCGTTCTTGTGGGCCACGCCGAGCAGCTGGATGACGACATAGAGGATGGAGCCGGCGGCGAGGGTGAGGAAGACCACGCTCATCGCCGCGCTGGTGAACTGCCGTCCCACCGCGGTGCCCACGGTGGTGGGCCCGCCGCCGATCAGGCCCATGAGCAGCAGGAACCGCCACGAGGGCCGGTCACCCCCGGCCGCCAGCGGGGCGACGATGCCGAATCCCTCGGTGCCGTTGTGCAGGGCGAAGCCGATGACCAGGATCGTCGCCAGCCCGATGGCCCCGGTGGCGGCGCTGCCGCCGATGGCCAGGCCCTCGCCGAAGTTGTGCAGCCCGATGCCCACGGCGATCAGCAGGGACAGCCGCCGGGCGGCCGGCCAGCCCGCGATGCCCGCCCGCGGCCTGGTCAGCTCGCCGGAGGCCATCGCGCCCGGGCCCAGGCTCTGCGGCCGCGCCCGGCCGGCCAGCCACCGCTCGTAATACACCAGGCTCAGCAGGCCCACGCTGATGCCGCCGAAGAACAAGACGCCGTACCCCACAACCGGGGCGATCCCCGCCCGCCCGTCGTGCAGGCGCCCGAGAGCGGCGTCGAGCGGGTCGTAGGCGTGCACGAGCACGTCCCAGACCAGAAACAGCAAGACCCCGATCGCCACGGCGTTCAGGAACTGGCGCAGCCCGGGCCGGGGCGCGCGCACCCGGCCGACGGGCAGCCCGACCAGGATCGTCACCCCGGCGATGAACCCGAGGAGCAGGGTCTGGCTCTCACTCACTGGTCCGCGACTCCACGGCGACTGAGGGATGGACGAGAAGCTCGTGTCCATGCTGTTAGGTCAGGCTAGCCTAACCTGCTCCGCCGCGTCGAGGCCGGGAGTATGTCCCGGTGGCCCGGGCATCAGTGCATCGGGATGAGCACCTTGTTGATGACGTAGACGGTCGCGTTGGCGGTCTGGATGTTCCCGCAGGTGATGTCGGCGTTGTTCACCTCGTAGACGGCGCCCATCCTGGCGGCCTTGAGGGTGTCCCCCTCCAGCGTCTTGAGGGTCATCCCGCTGGCCAGCTCCGCGGCGGTGACGTGGCCGTTGACCACGTGATACTCGAGAACCTTCGCAAGCTCGGCCTGGCTGTGCATCATGCTCATCGCGGAGGCGGGGAGCGCCGCGAAAGCGGAGTTCGCCGGGGCGAAGACCGTGATCGCGTGCATCGAGTTGAGCTGGGCGGTCAGCCCGGCGGCCTTCGCGTCATGGGCGAACGTGGTCAGCAGCGGGTTGTGCGACGCCGCCGTCAGGACCGGGTCCATGCTCATGCCGTGGAAGCTGCCCATGCCGGAGGCGGGGATCATGCCGCAGTCCGACCCGAACCGCGCGGACTCGGCCATGGGATGGTGGGACGGCATGGCGTGATGCGAGGGGCTGGCGGCTGCGGCCGCTGGCGTCGCGGCGGACGTGGTGCTCCCGCAGGCCGCGGCGGTCAGCGCCAGGGCGCCCGTGACCACGCCGGCGGCGATCGCGCCCGGCCTGCTCGTCCCTCTGATACCGCTGGTTCGCATGGCTTCTCCTGCTCCTGGACAAGGCGTGCGCCGAGTTCCTGGGCTCGCCGGGTCAGATGTCACGTGAGCTATTCGGCGCAGCCGCGGGGGCGCATTGCCCGCGGGCAGCGGTGCCGATAACAGGCCAAGAACCGCGGGCAGCGGCAACGAATAGACAGTGTGAGACTGGACGACAGCCCGCGGTCCGGCCGGCCCGGGCGCGCGGCGGGCAGCACGCGGGGCGCGGAGCTGTCCGCCCTGCTCGGCCGGGCGGCCAGAGGGGACAGCGATGCGTTCGAGGCCGTCTGCCGGCACATCGCCCGGCCGGTGTTCGGCATGGTCCGCAGCGTGGTGCGTGACCTGTCGCAGTCCGAGGAGGTCGCCCAGGAGGTCCTGGTCGAGGTGTGGCAGAGCGCCTCGAGGTTTGATCGCAGCCGCGGCAGCGCGATGGCGTGGGTGATGACGATCGCGCACCGCCGCGCGGTGGACCGGGTCCGGTCCGAGCACCGGCTGGCCGAGCGGGAGCTGCGGGCCGCGTCGTTCGCGGTCGCCTACGACGACGTGGTGGAGGAGGCCGAGGCCAGCCTGGACCGGGAGCGGGTCCGCCGCTGCCTGCGATCGCTGACCGAGCTGCAGCGCGAGGCGATCACGCTCGCCTACTACGGCGGGCACACCCACCGTCAGGTCGCCGAGCTGCTCGGCGTGGCGATCGGCACGGTGAGCACCCGGATGCGCGATGGGCTGATCCGGCTGCGCGACTGCATGGGGGTGGGGCGTGAGGACTAGGCGGCCCGAGCCGCACACGCTGGCCGGCGCCTACGCGCTGGATGCCCTGACCGGCGCCGACCGGACCCGCTTCGAACGGCACCTGGCCCGGTGCGAGCAGTGCGCCAGGGAGATTGCCGGCCTGCGGGAGGCTACCGCCCGCCTGGGGGCGGCGGCGGCCGCTGAGCCTCCCGCCGGGCTGACCGAGCGGGCGCTCGCCGCGGCGGCCCGGACCCGTCAGCTGCCCCCGGTCACGCGCGACCCG
>DASYXX010000946.1:0-16316 GCA_035934395.1 Streptosporangiaceae bacterium | reverse complement strand
GCCTGCGCACCCGGACGTGAGCGGCACGGCCACCTTGCTCGCGTCCCGGCTGCCCTGTTTCGAGGTACGCGTGGCCCATGGGGCGCCTGCGCCGATCGGCGAGCTGCTCAGCCTGGCAGGTGCCCGGTGAGCCGGGTGTCGGTCGCCGTGGTGGTCACCCGGCTGCAGGCCGGCGCCGGCGGGGTGGCCTTGCGCGGCGCGCAGGCACTCGATCCGCTGAGCTACGAGGTCACGATCATCGCGGGCGACTCCGGCGGCGGCGCCGACTCCGACGGCAGCGGTGACAGCATGCTCGTGCGCGCGGCGGCCGGCGGGCTGAGCGTGGTCACCGTTCCCGAGCTGGTCTCGCCGATCTCCCCGGGCAACGACCGCCGTGCCCTGCGCCGGCTCACCGAACTGCTGGCCCATGACGGGTACGACGTGGTGCACACGCACAGCGCGAAGGCCGGCGCGCTCGGCCGGCTGGCGGCGGAGCGCGCCCGGACGCCTCGCGTTGTGCACACGTTCCACGGCTTTCCCTTCCATGAGTTCCAGTCCAGGGCGCGCCGCGGCGCCTACATCGCCGTCGAGCGCTACCTCGGTCGGCGAACCGACGTCTTCCTGGCTGTCGGCGGGGCAGTCGCGGCCGAGGCGATCCGCCGTGGCATCGCGGTGCCTGAGCGGCTCCGGGTCATCAATCCGGCCATCGAGCAGCCGGCCGAGCCGGTCAGCCCGGCGGCTCGCGCCGCGGCTCGCCGAAGGCTCGGGGTGCCCGTCGGATGCAAGGTGGTCGGCACCGTGGGCCGGGTCGACTACCAGAAGGCACCCGAGAGCTTCGTCGACGCGATTGCCGGGCTTGACCGGGATGACGTGTATGCCGTGTGGATCGGGGACGGGCCCCTGCGCCTGAAGATGGAGGCCCGCGCGGCCCGCCGGGGACTGCAGGGGCGCTTCCTGTGCGCGGGGCACCGTGATGACGTTCTGGAACTGCTGCCCGGGCTCGACGTGTTCGTCATGGCCAGTAGGTACGAGGGCCTGCCGTGCGCGGTCGCCGAGGCCATGGCGGTCGGCCTGCCGGTCGTGGCCACGGCGGTGAACGCCGTGCCCTACGTGGTCCTGCCGGGAGAAACCGGCCTGCTGGTCAGTCCGGAGCAGCCGCGCCAGCTCGCGGCGGCGATCGGCTACCTGCTGAACGAGCCCGCCAGAGCGGCCAGGATGGCCAGGGCGGCCCGGTTGCTGATCGCCGACAAGTTCACGCCCTCCTCGCTCGCCACCGTCCTTGAGGCGGCCTACGGCGGCGGCCCGGGCCGGGATGCCCGTGGTCGCCGGTCCGTGGCGCTTGTCCGACCCGCTTAGCCGATCCCGGAGGAACTCGTGGACGTCACGCTCATCGCCCGGGATCCGCAGGACTCCGACGCGCCGGATCTTCGGGTGTTCGACGGCGAACAGACACCCGCCTCCGATACCGCGCTGGCGGAGGTGCGCGCCACCCTACAGGGGGCAGACCTGGCGGCGCCGCCCGTGGTGCTGCCGGATTTCCACCATAAGTCGAACATGGAGCTGCCCTCCTCGGTGGCTGTTGCGACCCGCGAGTCCATCCGTCCCACCCTTACGAGCGCGTCCGTCAACTGCGGCATGGCGCTCATCGCGCTGAACCCGGACCGCCCGGCCCGCGCCGGGATCGAGGAGTTCTACCGGCGAGTCCGTGAGCGCTATCCCTACCCGCCGCCGCGCCGTCCAGAACTGTCGGCGGGCGACGTGCTTCGCTGTGCGACCGAGGGCGGGGTTTTCGCGGTCGATCGGTTCGGCGCCGAGGAGTCGATTCTCGAACGCGTCGAGGAGTCGGGGACGATCGAGCTCGGCCGGTGGGGCGGCGCGGACCGCCTGCGGCGGGAGCTGCCCCGGCTTGTGCTGCACCTGGCGCGGCTGAGGTTCGGCAACGTGGGCCCGACCAACCACTTCATCGAGCTTCAGGAGGTAGAAGAGGTCTTCGACCCACCGACCGCGGCGAAGCTCGGCGTCGCGGCGGGGCAGATGACCCTGCAGTTTCACTCGGGCGGCGGGGTGCTGCCCGGGGCGATCGGCGCGATGTTCGGTCGCCGGAAGCACTACCCCGTCCAGATCCGCGCGGCGATGTCTGTGGTCAAGCCGCTCTACCACGGCATGACCGCCCGCTCGCTCGCGCAGCTGAAGCAGCGGTACCGGCTGTATTTCTCCGGCGGGTGCCCGCCGGTCGCGCTGGACAGCGATGAGGGACGCCGGCTGATGCTCGCCAACGCCGCGGCGATGAACTACGGATTCGCGTTCCGCATCGCTGACTACACGGCGCTGCGCCAGGTCGCGGCCGACGTGTTCGGAGGCTCGCCCGGGCAGCTGGTGGTGGACTCCCCGCACAACTCGATATACGAGGAGGAGGTCGGCGGCCGGCCGGCCGTGGTTCACCGCCACAACTCGTGCCGCGCCTACCCGGCGGAGCTGATGCCCGCCGGCACGACCTTCGCGCAGACCGGCCAGGCGGTGCTGGTGCCCGGCACCCACAAGACGTCGTCCTACCTCTGCGTGGCCGGGGGATCGGCCGACGCGCTGTACTCGGCGTGCCACGGCGCGGGCACGGTGGTCAGCGATTTCGCCCGCAGGGGGTTCTCCGGACCGGACCCGCTGGGGCGCAGCACGCTGCGGTTCCGCTACGACGACGCGGCTCCCGCCGACACCGCCCACCTCGACGACAAGGGCATCGACGAAGTACTCGGCGTCCTGGTCCGGGCCGGCCTGGTCCGGCCGGTGGCCAGGATGCGGCCGTTCGCGGTGCTGCACTGAGGAGTATCCGTTGACGGCACAGTGGACCACCCCGGGACGGCGATGGCGGCTGCTGGCCCCGGAGGGGGCCGTGGCCGTTGAGGTGAGTCCCGGGCCGCGGGGCATCCGCCGCGCCGTCGCGGAACTGCGGGCGCTGCCGGGCGGAACGCCGGTCGTCCTGCTGGACTACCGGCCAGGCGGGCGGCTCCGGGCCCGCCGCGTCGCCGCGGCCGGAGCTATTGTCATCGACCGCCAGTATGTCGCGCTCCCGTCTTTGCGGCGGCCGATCGTGGTGGCGGAGGACAGCAGGGATACGCTCCGCTGGGCCTGCCGCACGCTTGTCGCTCCGCCGCCTGGCATCACCAGGGCGCACGCGCTCGTCGACGCAGCCGTCAGGCTCCTGCGCCTTCGGCCCGAGGTTGTCGGCTGGGTCGGCTCGGGCCGGGTCGTGGTGGGGAGGACGGCATGACCTCGCAGGTGGCCGCCTTGGGCATGCTGGGCCCGCCGGGCCCGCGGGCGCAGCCCCGCCATCCTGACCTGCGCGCGCTGCTGGGCAGCCCGGGAAGCCGGGTCGTCCTCCTCGACGGATCACGTGACCCGAATTCCGGCGTGATCATGCTGCTGACGGCGCCGGGCTCGACCGAGCCGCACCTGGCGGTTAAGGTCGCCACCACCCCGGCCGCGGCGGCGGTGATCGAACGGGAGGCACGGCTGCTGGTGGCGTTGCGCGGCGGGCAGCTGCCCCGGACCGACCGGACGGTGCCGCGCCACGCAGGAGTGTTTGACGCGGACGGGATGCTGGCCTTCGCCACCTCCGTGGTGCCCGGTGTTCCCATGCGGACCAGCTATCACGCCTTCGGGCATCTGACGCGGCCCAGCGCGGTGCGCGGCGATTTCGCCGCGGCGCGGGACTGGCTCAAGGCCCTGCACGCCGACAGCATGGCGGCGGCGGCGCCGATCGCGCTGCTTGACGGCGTCGCCGCGCGGATCGCCGCACGCTGGCCGGACGACGCGCGGGCCGTGACCGTTGCGGAGCGGCTCGGCCCGCTGGCCGCGCGCCTGTCGTCGGCCGGCACGCCCCGAACCGTTGTTCACGGGGACTTCTGGGTCGGCAACCTGCTCGTCAGCCGGGACGCCGTCACCGGCGTGGTCGACTGGGCCGGCGCCGAGCTTTCCGGCGAGCCCCTCCGCGACGTCGTCAGGTTCGCGCTGAGCTACTCGCTGTACCTGGACCGGCATACGCGCCCCGGGCGGCCCGTGCGGGGCCACCCTGGCCTGCGAGCGGACGCCTGGGGCGCCGGGATCAGTTACGGGATGTCCGGCCAGGGCTGGTACGGCCAGGTCGTCCGCGGCTTCGTCCAGGACGCACTGGTCCGCCTGGGCGCGCCGGCCGGGCTGTGGCGGGACGCGCTGCTCGCCGGGCTGGCCGAGATCGCTGTCACCGCCGACCATCCCGACTTCGCCGCCCGTCACCGGGACCTGCTGCTTCGACTGATCTGCGAGACCCGCCAATGACCCAGGCCACGCTGACCCTCGAGACGACGCCGGGCCAGCCGGCGACGCAGGAACCGCCGGCGCCGGCCTCGCCCGCGCCTGCCGGGCGGCCGATCAGCCGCCGGGCCAACGTGGTCAAGCTGGCCCTGGTCGCCGCGATCTGGGCCATGCCGCTGCTCGTCCCTTCGGGCCCTGGCAACACCGCGCCGGCGGACCTGTTCCTCGGGGTGTTCATCCTCGCCTCGGCGCTGTGGTTCGCCAGCCGGGCTCGCGTCATGCGGTTGCCCTACATGCTCCCCGTCGGCCTGTCGATCCTGGCCGGGGCCCTGGCGAGCACGGTCGCATACCGGAACGCGTACGTCAGCGTCGGCGGCGGCCTGATCTCCCTGATCCAGGACGCGTTCGTGCTGGCCTGGTGCATCGGGATCGCCAACGTCGGCCGTGACCCCGCGATGCTGCGCACCGCCAGCCGCGCCTGGGCGATCAGCGCTGTCACCTGGGCCGCGCTCATGATCCTCGGAGTGATGGCGCACATCGGGGTCCTGTCCGGAGAGAACGCGCGCAACGGCGTCCGGGCCGCGTTCACCCTCGGCGACCCCAACCTCGCGGCCAACTACTTCATCTGCTCGCTGCTGGTGCTGCGGGCCGCCAGGTTCCCCCGGCGTCGTGTGATCAGATGGATCTGCTGCGCGCTGCTCGTCGCCGCCATCGCGCTCACCGGCTCCAACGGCGGTGCGCTGGTGCTGACCGCCACCACTGTGCTCGGCGCGATCTTCGGGATGGCGCGCCGCCGGGGCGCGGTGCCCGCGATCATCACCGCGTCCGCGCTCGCCTTCTCCGCGCTGCTCATCGCCCCGCATGTGCACGTGCAGAGCATCGTCGCCCGGGCCCAGTCCAGCTCGCAGTTCCTGCATGACTCGATCGGCCGCCAGGCGGAGAGCGCCGGCTCTCGCAGCACGATCCTGTCGCAGACCGAACAGCTCTACCTGACGGCCGATGGCCCGCTCGGCATCGGTCCTGGCGGGACGAAGGCCGCGTTCCAGGAGCACCAGTACTCCTACGTCAAGATGGCCCATGACGACTACGCGGCGTCGCTGGTCGAGCGCGGCCTGCTCGGCGCCGTGGCCCTGGTATTCCTGCTCGTCATCGTCGGCGCCCGAGCTCGGCGGATTGCGGGCCGGGGCCTGCGGCCCGATTACGCCAGGATCTTCCCCCGGCCTGAGCTGCTGGGCACCGCGGTCATCGGCATGTTCATATCCGCGATGTTCTACCAGGTCCTGCACTTCCGGCACGTGTGGGCGCTGCTCGGGCTGGTCGCCGCCGCCGACCTGTGGGGCAGGCGGGATGCAGGCGGCGGTCGTCCGGGCACGCCGGAGGCGGGCCGCCGGCCGATGCGCCCGCCAGGATCGGGCCGCGGGCTCGGCGCACGCCGCGGGGAGGCCGCGGCCAGGCTCGATGACCCCGCCGGACCCGCGCCCGAAGTCCCGCCCCGCGCGCCGCCGCCGGCGCCCCCGTCGGCCAAGGGGATCTCCGCCCGCCTCACGAAGCTTGTCCCGGCCGTCCTGACGGCCAACGTCGCCGCCCGTGTGGTGGCGCTGGCCTGCCTGACGGTCGCGACGGTTCTGGTCGCGCGCGCCGGGGGCCCCAAGCTGCTGGGGGAGCTTACGCTTCTCCGCGTCCTGCCCGGCCTGGCCGGCGTGCTGGTGGGCTGCGGCCTGCCGAGCGCCGCGCCCTTCTTCCTGGCCGGGCAGAACCGGGACAAGCCCAGGCTCAGGACCACCATCCTCGTCCTGACGCTCGCCGGCTCGCTGGCCGCGAGCGGCTGCTGGTTGGCGCTCAGTCCGTTTATCCACCGGGTCTTCTTCCACTCGTGGCACATCGGCGTGGTGCTCGCCGCCGCTGTCCCGGTGTTCTCCCAGCTCTGGGTGGCTACGGGCAAGGCGTTCCTGCAAGGGGAAAACGACATGCGTGGCGCCAACTGGGCGATCGCCGCCGAGGAAGCCGCGTTCCTGCCGGTGTACGTGGCGCTGCTGCCCGTCCTGCACGGCACGAGCCTGCTCATGACCGCGCTGGTCGGCGCCGACGTCCTGGTGACCGGGGGCATCGTCGTGCGGCTTGCCATGCGCGGGTACCTGCGGCACTGGGGGAGGCTTGACCTGCGGCTGGCCAGGGAGATCTGCGGCTACGGCATCCGCGGCCAGGTGGGCGGCATGCTCTCGCTGATCAACCTGCGGCTGGACGTGGCCATCCTCGGCGCTCTGGTGGGCCCGGGAACCCTGGGCGTCTACGCCGTGGCCTCCAAGTACGCTGAGCTGCTGCGGCTGCCCGGGCTGGCCGTTACCTACGTGCTCTACCCGCGCCTGACCGCGCGCGACCGCCAGGACGCGGCCCGGGACGTGGCCGCGCTGCTGCCCCGCGCCCTGGTGCTGACCGCGCTGGCCGCGATCCCGCTGGCGGCAGCGGTCCCGCTGCTGCCCGACGTCTACGGGCACGCGTTCGCCAGCGCCACGATTCCCGCCTACATCCTCCTGTTCGGACTCGTCGGCGAAGGCGTGGCGGGCCTGGTCAGCGCCTATCTGTACGCCGTGGGCAGGCCGGGGGCGAACTCGCTGGCCCTCGGGGTCTCGGTGGTGGTGACGATCGCGCTCGACGTGACGCTCATCCCGCACTATCACGCGGTCGGCGCGGCGGTCGCCTCGGCGGTCGCGTACCTGACCAGCAGCGCGGCGCTGGTCGTCTGCTACCTCGCCGTACGGAAGCTGACCCACCAGCCTCGGCCGAGTGCGATCGCGGTGCGAATGTGATGACCGGTAACCGGCCCGGGGTCTCCAGGTGGCTGCTCGCCGCGCTGGCGGGGGCCGTCGTCGCCGTCGTGCCCGCCGCGTGCGGGGGCACCAGAGCTCATCAGAGCGGCGGCGCCACCCCGGGGGTGACCGGGCCGCTGGGCAGCTGGACGCCTCCGCAGGCGGAGCCGCTGTCGCCGATCGCCGACTACCGGGACGCGGTGCGGGTGGCGGTCGCCGATCACCTGCGGGTGTGGATCGAGGCCGACCTGGTGAAGCGCTGGGAGGAAGGGCCCGCCTGGTTCCGCGCCGCGGTCAGCCGGGTGGCGGCGCTCGCGGACCGCCCCGGCGTCGCTGGCATCAAGATCGCGGATGAGCTCGGCTACAACGACGGCATGAACAGCGTCAGCGAGATCAGCCGTTTCCTGTCCGCCGCCGCAGGGGCCCTGCGGGCAGCCGCGCCGCACAAGCTGATCCTGGTCGACATGGTGGTGCCGCAACTCGGCTGCCTGCCGGGCCACCAGATTCCCGGCTCCCCGGCCGTCGCGTGCGCCGCCCGGGAGCAAGCCGCCTACCCGCAGATCGCGCTGCCCGAGGTCGACCGGTACCTGCGCATGCACGCGATCGACGTGCTGGATCTCAGCACCTACCTGCTGCCGGCCGGCACCTACAAGTCCTGGGGCACCACAACCGACGCCGCGCAGACCGCGGCCTGGCGGGAGGTTGACCGGCGCGGCTGGGCCGGTCTGGTGCAACTGCAGGCGCGCAAGGCGCTCGCGCACCCGGGTCCGTTCGCGGGAACGCCCGCCCAGGCCGCGGCCGACCTGCGCATCTACGTCGACATCCCGCTCGCGTCCGGGGCTCACGCCGTCGACATCTGGACATGGCATCAGGACTATGCGGGCCAGATCTACAGCCTGATGAACCCCGGCATGCGGCCGAACGCGCTCTGGGACCAGCTGGTGCGGGCGCGGGACGCCGACGACGTGCTCTTCACGCATTTCAGTCCGCACTCGGTCGAGTCCGGGGTTCGGGCCGACCTCGCCAGGATCGCCACCGTCTTCACCGACATCTTCCTGCCGGCGGGCACCGGATGAGCGGCGACTCGATGCGGATCACCTACCTCGGCCATGCCGGCCTGCGGATAGACGGGGCGGACCTGAGACTGCTGATGGACCCCTGGCTGTCCAGGACGGGCGCGTTCCAGGCGGCCTGGTACCAGTTCCCGGCCAACGCTCATCTCGACCAGGCTGGACTGCTGGACTGCGACGTCGTCACGGTTTCGCACGAGCATCTCGATCATATGGACCCTGCCGTCCTGGCCCGCCTGGCGCCGACCACGACCGTGCTGATCCCCCAGTACCCCTCTCCGAACTTCCGCGACCGGCTCACGGCGGCTGGAGTGGCCAACCTCATCGAGGTCCCGGCCTGGCGCAAGTTCCGGCTTAACGAGCGCGGGGACTGGCTGACCTTCATCACCGAGCAGTCGCCCATGTGCCACGACTCGGCGGTCCTGGTCCACGCCGGGGGCGCATCCCTGCTGCATTGCAATGACGCTCGGCTGACGGCGGGCCAGGTCCGCCGTGCGGCTCTGGAATGCGGGGGGCGGCTGGACGTCCTGGCCGCGCAGATGGCCAGCGCCACCTGGCATCCGATCTGCTACGAGTACCCGCCCGAGCGAATGGCCGAGATCGCCGCCGCGAAGCGGGCCGGGAAATTCCGCGCCGTCGGGCGGCTCATCAGGGTGGTGAAGCCCGAGCTCGTCGTCCCGTTCGCCGGACCCATGTGCTTTCTCGATCCGGAGATCAGGCACCACAACCACTGGCTGAAGCCACCCGGCCTGTTCCCCGACCAGAAGCAGGCGGCCGAATTCCTCGCGCCACGACTGCCGGGGCAGGACGTGGGCCTGTGGCTGCCCGGCGATCAGTACGAGCCTCTGCGCAGGCGGCATTCGGGCGACAGCATCTGGCGCGACTTCGACTTCGGCGACACGGATGAGTACCTGGACGCCTACGCCAGGGCCCGGCGGCCCGACATCGACGCGGTCCGCGCGACTTACCCGGAGCCAGGCCCGGGCCTGCGTGACGCTTTCGTCGAGCATTTCCGCCGGCTGGGCGAGATCGGCCCGTACTTCCTGGACCGGATCGACATGACCGTGCGCTTCGAGTTGTCGGGAGCGGTCGAGGGCCGGTGGGACGTGGACCTGCGCCCGGAAGGCGTCCGGGTCGACGTGAACGGCCGGGCTCACCGCCCCGCCGAGTACGGCTTCCGGCTCGACTCGCGCTGGCTCGCCGCCGTGGTCTTCGGCCGGATCACCTGGGAGGACCTGTTCCTTTCCATGCGGTTCTCAGCCTGGCGCGACCCGGACATGTACAACGACTACCTCTTTGGCCTCCTCAAGCACGCGGAGCCGCGGGCCCTGCAGGCGGTGGAGGCCTTCGAACGCGGGCGTGCGACCGACGAGAAGATCGTGATCGACGCCCCGACCGGCCGATACGAGATCAGCCGCTACTGCCCTCATGCGGGTGAAGATCTCGCCATCGGTAGCACCGTTGTGGACGGCGTCATCCGCTGCCTTGGCCACAACCTGGAATTCGACCTCGCCACCGGCGCCTGCCTCAACGCCCGCTGCGACCCCCTGATCACCCGGAGCCTTGTGCGAGTCCCCAGTGAAGCAATCGATTCACCGGAACTGGAGGCCTTCTTATGCATGTGCGCATGGGCAACGGAACACGGGCAGTTGTGCCCGTCGGGCAGGGGATAGGCCCGAGCCCGGCCCGCCGGAGCCTCGATGTCGCGGTCGCCGTCGCGATCCTGGGACTTGTGTGGCCGCTCTTCCTCGTTCTCGCGGTGGCCACCCGGCTGAGCACCGGTGGCTCGGCGATCTATCGCCACCGCCGGGTGGGCCAGGGCGGCATCCCGTTCACGCTCTACAAGTTCCGCACCATGCGGGCCCAGACGGCGGGCCCCGAGGTGACCGCTCCCGGCGATGACCGGGTGACCCGGCTTGGCGCGCTCCTGCGCAAGACCAGCATCGACGAGCTGCCCCAGATGCTAAACGTGCTGCTCGGCCACATGACGCTGGTCGGCCCGAGGCCCGAGTCGGTCGCGCTGGCCGCGCGCTATCCCGACGAGCTCCAGTTCGTGTTCCGCTACCGTCCGGGCGTCACCGGTCCCTGCCAGGTGCTGGCGCGCGACGAGAAGGTCCTGGGCCAGGCCAGTGACGTGGAGGACTTCTACCTGACCAGGCTTGTCTTGCATCGGGTGGACATGGATCTCGCTTACCTGAGCGATCCGACCCTGGCTCGCACCGTACGGTGGCTGGTCATCACGCTGCTCTACCTGGTCGGCACCGCTAAGCGCCGGCCCTCCGCGGCCCATCCCGAGCTCGCAGGGGCTGCGGTGCTGGGCGAGCCCGCCGACGACTGAGGCCGGCCGGCGCACCGCGCCGGCCGGCCTCTGCCGCCGATTCGGGTCAGGTAAACGTGACGATCTCCGCCAGCCAGGTACCGCTGGCGGTCCCGGTGGCCGTGAACGAACCGGTGCCGCCGGGGACCTGATAGGAACGCCCCAGGGTGTTGGATCCCACCGAGTAGTTCGTCAGGCTTGTCCAGCCGGGATCCCAGCTGATCGAGGTCCCCCCGAACGTGGCGGTGACCGCGAAGACGAACTCACCGGACCGGCTGGTCGTGCCGGTGCTGCCCGAAGAGAACGCGCTGCCGCTTCCGCTGGCGGAGGACTGCTGATCCGCGCGGGTGGCGCCGGACACCTCGTCGCCGATGATCCGATAGGTGGCGGCGGCCGGGAAGCTGATGGTGATCTTGTCGTTGACGGCCAGGCCGCTCGAGGCGACGCCGTAGAGCGTCACCAGGCGATCGCCGCTCGAGTCGGAGATGTCACTCGCCACGATGAGCGTGTCGCCCTTGCTGTCTGTTCCGGTGACCGCGCCCGTCGTCGTGCCGGTGAGCTGGACCGTCGCGATGATCAAGTCACCGGCCGCCACGCCACCGGCGCGCCAGACGGTCACCGAGCCGGAGGTGTGCGACGTGGTCGAGTAGTTCGTCGCTATCTGGTTGACGTATTTCGCCGGGCCGCCCGACTGCGGGCTGACGGTGACGGTCTGGTTGGCCGTCGAGGTCGTGTTGCCGCCGTCGGTGACGGTCACCCTGACGGTGTAGGTTCCGGGGTTCTGGTAGGTGTGGCCGGCGGTCGCGCTGGCCTGCGGGCCGATGGTGGTGCCGTCGCCGAAGTTGAAGCTGTAGCTGCTGATCGGGGAGCTTCCCGCGGTCGAGCCCGAGGCGTCGGCGGTCACGGCCAGCGGCGCGGTGCCCGACGTGGGCGTCACCGCCAGCGCCGCGGTCGGCCCGGTCGGGGTGCCGGACGGCTGATACTCATACGCGCCGCGGTCGTAGTACGACCCCGCGGGATTGCCGGTGTTGGGCGTGGCCGGGTCATCGACCCGGGGATTGCCCAGGACGTCGGTGGCCTGCTCGCCCGAGGCGAGGGAATTCGCGGAATCGATGGCGGGCGATCCCTCGGTCAGCTGGAAGTTCCACGCCGCGGGATTCGCGAACCGCGGGTCTGCGAAGATGCCGTTCGCCTCCTGCCCGGTCGCCGAGTTGAGCGCCGACTGGCTGTTGTAGGAGACTCCTGCCCACGTATACCAGGTGCCCTTGCCGCTCTGGTAAACCAGATTGTAATTTGCCGTTGTCGTGGCGGGGGCCGAGTCATAGACGCCGATATTTCCGATCCGGCGGTTGCAGACGTTCGAGTAGTATGGCTGGCCTGTGCTGGGGTTGATGGCGATCGGGGTCGGGTTGATGACGGCTCCCGTTGCATTGTTCACCGAGACGTTGTTCTCGATGTCGTAGTTGCCGCTCGTACCCTCGACGTTGATGCCGTCCGTGCAGTTGTAATATACGGTGTTGCCGATGATGCGGCCGCCGGTGACGTCGAAGTCGTCGATGCCGTGGTCGCCATTATCATATGTGACGTTGTCGGCCACGAGCGTATTGTTGCCGCCGGTGTAGATGTTGATCCCGGTGTCCTCGTTGGCGTACGTCACATTGCCGATGATGGAGTTGCCCGGCGCGATGTCATCGATGCCGTTGGCATTGCGTTCGTACTGGTAGGCGTTGCGGAAGGATGTGTTCCCCTGCACGGTGACGCCGGTCGTGGAGCCGGTCAGATAGATGCCGTGCGCGGAGTTGTCGTGGGTGACATTGCCCTGGAGGAGTCCTCCTGAGAGGTTGCTCAGGTAAATCCCGGCTGCCGGGGCTGATATCGGCGTCCCGGCGTAGGACTCCGTGTTCCCAGCGATTGTTATATTGCTGCCGCCCGAGACGGAGATCCCGTAGGACGATGTTCCGGTGATCGTGAACCCGGAGATCGTGATGTAGTTCCTGCCGGACAGCGCAAAGGCCCGCGTCCCGCCGCTGATGGTCACGCCCGGGTTGGCGGTGAACGTAATCGGGCTGCCCGCGGCGCCGGAGTTGGCCGGGTTAACGGAGGTCCCGGCATACGTTCCGGCGTTGACGAGCACCGTATCCCCGGCCACGGCCTTCTTCGCGGCGGCGGCGATCGTGCAGAATGGCTGCCCGGCCGTCCCCGGGCCCGTGTCCGAGCACGCCGGATTCGTGTTGTCCACCGTGTAGGAGGTGGACGCGTACACGGCGTCACTCGACAGCATGCCGACGACCATGACCACGCCAAGCAGTCCGCCGCCCCAGCCGGTGGCCCACAGGGCTCTCGCGGACGTCAGGCAGCCAGTAGATAATCGCATGCCGAACAAGCGAACGCTCCCCCCAACTCAGGCAAAAAACTGCATACAGGACTGACCGGGCGGCGGATCATCCCAGAATCCAGCAAATAGGCTTCAGGGCGAGGTCATCCACCTATCGGTATGAGCAGCATATTACTATTCCATTACCTTAGACAAGCGCTAGTCATGGATTGTTTGGCGTTGCTTAACCCTTCGCCGGGCTGGGGCTGAGGTGCATCGGTCCCGAACAGGCCAGCGCGCCGCGCCACCGCGACCGCTGCGACGGCGGAGTGAACGTTGAGCTTCCCCAGCACATTCTGGATGTGCGTGCGCACGGTGTTTCTCGACAGGTACAACCGGGCCGCGGTTGCGTCCACGCTCATGCCGGCGACCAGGCAGCTCATGATCTCCTTCTCGCGCCTGGTCAGCCGGGCGAGCAGCGCATCCCGCTCGCTGTGGTCACGTCGCGCGGCCTTGAGCTCCGCGAGCACGTGCGTGAGCAGCGGAGGCGGTATCCACGTCTCTCCGCGCAGCGCGCCGCGCAGCACGGTCAGCAGGTGCGCGATCGGCTCGCTCTTGGGCACCCAGCCGGAGACACCGACCCAGACGGCTTCGACGACCTGGCTGTCTTCCCCGCCCGCGGTCACCACGACGATCCGGATATCCGGGTCTCGGGACAGCGCCTCATCGGCGAACCTGAGCCCGTCCTGCCCGTCGATCTCGACATCAAGCAGCAGGATGTCGTACCGGGACCCGGCGAGCATCCGGCGCGCCTGGCCGATCGTGGTCGCAGCGAAGGCCTGCATGCCGGGTTCAACGTTCAGCCTGCGCGCGAGGGCCTCGGCGAACGTGACGTAGCCGTCCAGGACGAGGATCCGGCTGACAGCTGGCCCCGCGATCCTGCGATTGGCCAGGATTGCGGGGTGCCGCACGAGCGTGGCGGTCATCCGCTGGCGGCCGATGCCTGAGCCTGGTCCAGGGAGCCGAACGAGTACTGGCCGGTGGTGCCGAGTGCGCGGGCCCGCACCACCATGCTCGTCGCCTCCAGCCGCGAGTGAGCGCCGAGCTTGACGAGCACGTTCTGGACGTGGGTACGCGCGGTGCTCAGGGCGATGGCCAGCGACCGGGCGATCTGCTTGGTGGATTCGCCTTCCATCATCAGCACCAGCACCTCTTGCTCGCGCATGGTGAGCAGCCGCAACAGGCAGTCGCCGCTGGGGACTTGCGAACCGAAGCGGCCAGCTGCCGCTGCGGACATCGTCGTGCCAAGCGCCCATTCACCTGCCAATACTCGGGTGAGGGTTCGGACGATCTCCGCTATGCCCTGCTCTTTCCAGACGAAGCCCGCAGCGCCCGCAGCGGACGCCTGGGCCGCGATCATGGGGTTGGACGTGTCAGAGAACATGACGACCTTCACGGCCTGGTGCCGCCTGCAGATGACGCGGAGGAGATCCAGGCCGCTGGAATCCGGGAAGCGGCCGGCGAGCAGGCAGATGTCGGGCTCGTGCCGGGCCACCGCGGCCAGCACCGCCCGCGGAGAGGTAGCCCGCGCCACCACCGTGACGCCCTCCTGCGAGAGCGCCTCTGTCAGAGCGTCGAGGAACAGGCGATGCGGATTACCGACTACGACTCTCACTGCTACCCCCCTGACGACCGCCCGGAATCCGAGGCCACCGGGTCGGGCGGATCGTCTCCGGCGCTGGCGTGTCGCACCCGCCCGCAAAACCGGCTGAACTGGCATTACCGCACCCCACGGTGAGTGGATAGCGACCGGATACCCCATGGCGCCGTCGGAAATCCAACCTGAATACAAGATGAACAAAACACCAATTCTGGTTGACGTGGTCGCGGTGCGTAAGGCCCCAGGCCGACCCAATGACTCAGGGTGATGAATTGATAGCCATAAGTGATAGAGCGACACGAATCGAACTGGCAAGCCAGGACGGGAGCTACCGGGCCAGGCCGGCGGCGACCTGCGAGGCAGCCGGTCGTCCACGCGGCTGGGTCCCGGTCCTGGGACCACGCGGCCGTATCCTCACCTGGTGGCCGGCATGGCTCCGCGAGGACTCGCGTAACCTTGTATTCATCTTTGAGTAAGGCTTTGGCCATTTGCTGACATGCACGTATGGTTTCCCACATGGGATCACGCGCCAGGCTCTGGCGTTTGCTTCCCCGGGGGGCTCGGGACGAGGGCGCCGCTGCTGCCGACGATGTGGCGGCATCCGGCGAGCCCCGGGGTACGACACAGGAGCCGCTAACTCAAGCTCACCGACGACGCCGCTCCGGCGGAGCCGCGCGGTCCGCGGTGACGCATCGGAGCCCGCCCGCGGACGGTCCTGAGCTGCCGTGCTGCGGGCGGACGCTGCTGGAGATCCAGCCCGAGGACCAGGTCACAACCGATCCGACGCAGGTCACCTGCCGGGGCTGAGCCAGGCCTCCAGGGCAGGCTACCCGGTCTTGAGCGTGACGATGCTGGCCATCCACTGCCCGCTGATGCCGCCGGTGGCGGCATAGCCACCGGCGGTGGTGACGAGCCGGTAGGCGGTATCAAGGTAGTCGCCCGACAGCGACAGGACGGGCAGCGCGGTCCAGCCCGCGCTCCAGGTTGGTGCGGCTCCCGACTCGGTTCCGACCGCGCCGATGAGCAGCTCGCTGGCCTGGCTGGTGGCCGGGGTCGTGCCGGACGAGAACGAGCTGGTGGTGCCGGTGGCCCCGGCGGACGTGTCGATCCCGGCGATGCCGGAGAACTCATCGACGCTGACGTGGGTCTCTGCGGATGAGGGATACGTCAGCGTGATACTTGCGCCGGCCGCCAGCGCCTTGACCTTCGTCGAGACGAACACCACGGTGCGGTCGCCCGCCGAGCCGTCGTTGACGTCGCGGCCCACGACGTAGCTGTTCCCGGCGGTGTCGGTAACCGGGATCGCCGTGGTGAGATGCGTTGTGGAGGACAGCAGCAGGCTCACCACCAGCGTGTCCCCGGCCGCGACGCCCGGCGAGCCGACCGGCACGGAGATCGTCGTCCGGTTCCCCGAGACGGCCGACGAACCCACCCGGCGCACGTACGCGGCCGTCGCCGGCGCAAGCGGGGTCGCCGACACCTCGGCCGACTGCGGCGAGGTGCCCACCGCGTTCAAGGCCGCCACCGTGTAGAAGTAGGTCGTCCCGTTCACCAGGCCGGTGTCGGTGAAGCTCGTCCCGCTGACGTTGCTCGCCACCGGGGTCGCCGACTCGCCGCCGGCGCTGGTACCCCGGTACACGTTGTAGCCGGTGACCGGCGAACCGCCATCCGAGGCCGGCACGCTCCAGGTCAGACTGACCGAGCCGTTCCCGGCGCCCGCCGTCACCGCCAGCGGGGCTGTCGGGACGGTCGGCTGCGGGGTCGCCGACACCTCGGCCGACTGCGGCGAGGTGCCCACCGCGTTCAAGGCCGCCACCGTGTAGAAGTAGGTCGTCCCGTTCACCAGGCCGGTGTCGGTGAAGCTCGTCCCGCTGACGTTGCT
>DASYXX010000922.1:0-9170 GCA_035934395.1 Streptosporangiaceae bacterium | reverse complement strand
CGCGAGGGGTTGATCACTCCGACGGGCACGTGCTCGCGGGCCTGCTCGACGGGGAAGCGCAGGTCGCTGTCGT
This sequence comes from Streptosporangiaceae bacterium, assembly GCA_035934395.1. Taxonomy (GTDB): domain Bacteria; phylum Actinomycetota; class Actinomycetes; order Streptosporangiales; family Streptosporangiaceae; genus JASHPR01. Next base: position 9,097 of record DASYXX010000922.1, on the reverse strand, counting down.
TGGAGATGACCAGCGCCCCGTCGACCGTTCGGCCGAGCACGTCCAGCAGGAGATGCGCGGCGACGTTGACGTCGGAGCCCTTCTCCTCCCGGTTGGCGTACGAGACCATGAACACCGCCCCGTCCACCGGGTCGCCGTGGCCGTTCTGGATCATCACCGGCCAGCCCGGAGTGACGAGGTGCGGCCGGTCCTGGGGGCCCTTGACCGCCAGCGGCGCGGTCTTGACCCGGGAGACGTACGTGCCGTACTCGATGTGATCCACGCTGCCCGCCGCCACCAGGGCCTTCAGGTAGACATCCTGGTCGGCCTGGCCCGACGGGTTCGACACCGCGTCGATGCGGGCCGTGCAGTACACGACCCGGCTGACCTCTGCGTCCGGCCAGCTGGAGCGCCTGCCGACCAGGTCGGTGGCCAGGGCGCGCAGGTCCAGCCAGCGCCACCCTGGGGTGCCCCGGCCAGCGAGGCTCCTGGCTCCGTAGTACAGGTTGAAGCCGTCGACATACACTCCGACGCGCACCCGGTTAGGTTACTGGGACCTGGGCATCTCCCCAGGGAACAGCGCGATCGACGCGGTGAAACCGTGCAGGAAGTTCTGCCCGCCGACCGGTCCCAGCTCCCCGGCGCAGAAGAACCCCGCCACCGGCACCTCGCCCAGCATGTTGTGGAGCAGCCCGGCGTCGTGGTCGGGCTCGGAGAACATCCGCGATCCGCGGCCGCTGCAGGTGAACAGCAGCGCCCCGGCCGCCCGGCGGCCGCCGAGGGTTGCTACTTCGCGCTCCAGGGTGCGTCGCAGGTCCTCGTCGGCCGAGTCCGCGTCGCGGACATGGAACTGCACCGTCTGGCCGACCTCTACCTCATCGCCCACCGCGATGGCCCCGGACTCGGGGTCGGCGCCGACGATGCCGCGGATCAGGAAGTCGCCCTGGTGCCGCTCGGCGCGGTATTCGTTGATGACGATCCCCAGCTGAGCGCCGTGGGCGAGCAGCTCCCGGTCCCGGCCGGGCAGCCGCGCGGCCAGCTCGCGCAGGCGCGTCAGCGGCGGGCGCCCGCCCAGCTCGAGGATCACGTTGCCCTCGGCCCCGGTGACGGTGTAGGGGTCGCCGACCGGCCGGCACCCCTGCGACACCAGCAGACGGGCCTCGGCCTCCGGCAGGCGGGCGCCGACCGCGCCACCGGACACCACCTGGCCGTCGAGAAACAGCAGGCTCCGCCGCATGGCCGGCCCGCCCGTGGCCAGCCCGCCCATCACCGCCACCCCGGGGACGCGGGCGTTCAGGTGCGCCAGCAGGTCACCGGCCGGGAACGTGAACGGATCGGAGATCAGCAGGTGCACGCCCGCCCCGCCCGGCTCGAAACGGTAGCCCGCGTAGGCGCCCCCGCTGGGCGTTCGGACGAACTCCATGGCGAACGTCTCGACCGGGCCCAGTTCGGCCGCCAGCCAGAGCGAGACGGCGGGTCCGGACTCGACCTCGCGGACCCCGCCGACCACCGCGTCCGCCACGCAGCCGATGAGCGGGAGCGGGCCCGTCTCGTCGGCGACCGCGGCGGCCAGGGCCTGCGCCGAGCCGAGGAAATGGGCGGAGGCGAACAGCACCGCGAACGACGGCGCCAGGTCCCCGAGCGACGCGCGTGCCTGTCTCGCGGACCGGCGTCCCGCCTCGTCGGGATCCGCGGAGAGCACGAGGGCTCCTGCGGCCTTCACAACCCCAGGTTACGCCGAACGACGCTGACCACCCGGCTACCTGAGGCCGTGCCCGGCGCCGGCCCGCCCCACGATCTCTTGCAGCGCCGCGACGTGCAGCTCGAACGCGTGCCGGCCCTCGCGGGTCAGCCGCGCCGAGGTACGCGGTCGCTTGCCCACGAACGCCTTGCGGATCTCCAGGTACCCGGCGTTCTCGAGCGTCGTGAGCTGCTTGGACAGCGCCGAGTCCGACAGGCCCACCTCGTCGCGGATGAACTTGAAGTCCGCCCATTCCACGGCGGCCAGCAGCGAGACGATGGCCAGCCGGGTCGGCGCGTGAATCAGCTCGTCGAACCGGCCCGCGGTCACTGGCGGCTCCCGGCCCGGTTGCTCAGCATGATCGTGCGCAGCCTGCGCATGAGAACCGGTCCGCCCGCCGTCAGCGCGACGCCGCCGATCACGGTCGCGATCGTGGCCGGCACCGGAGAGCCCGCGGCCCGCAGCCCGAAGCCGATGCCCAGGGTCAGCCCCACCACCAGCCAGACGAAGCCGACGATCAGCAGCGCGCCGCGGTCGCCGAGCAGCTCGGCGCTGCGGACCTGGGCGCGGCGGATCGTACCGGAGATCATCCCCACGGTCAGCGCAGCGATGATGACGACGGCGACCGGGATGGCCACGGCGAGCACGACCGCGCGGTGGGTGTCGGTGGCGGCGCCTATCACCACCGTCCCGGCCGCCACCGCCCACCAGTACCAGGCCGGGACCAGGACCGCGTCGATGACCTGCTTCTGCTGCTGGCGGATCCCGGCCAGCGCCCTCGCGGCCTCATCTGGCTGCATGTATCCACTCATAACCCCTCACTGGTCCTTCCGGCAACTACTTTCCTATCAGGAAAGTTATCCGCGAGCTTTCCCGTGTGGCAAGTACTTTCCGGCACGGCACTTCAACGTCAAGTACTATCGACATGGATATCGATTTGCGGGAAGGCGGACGCCGCGATGCCCCAGGAGACCGAGCGGGACTCAGCTGGCGGGCCCCTGGCCGGGGTCCGGGTTCTCGACCTGACCTCGGTGGTGATGGGCCCGCTGGCCACCCAGATCCTCGGCGACCTGGGCGCCGACGTGATCACGGTGGAGAACCGCGGCGGTGACATCAACCGGATCATGGGCCCGGGTCCCCGGCGCGGCCTGTCCGGCATATCGCTGAACCTGCTCCGCAACAAGCGCAACATCGTGCTCGATGTCGGCCACCCGGAGGGCCGTTCCGCGCTGCTGCGGATCGCCGCCGGCTGCGACGTGTTCGTCAGCAACCTGCGGCCGGGATCCCTGAACCGCCTGCGCCTGGGCTATCGGGACATCGCCGCGGCCCGCCCCGACGTGATCTACTGCCAGGCTCACGGGTTCCCGTCCGACAGCTCGCAGGCGGACGCGCCGGCGTTCGATGACATCATCCAGGCCGCGTCCGGCGTTCCTGACGTGATGCGCCGGGCGGGCGGAACGTCCGGCCTGGTGCCGACGCTGCTCGCCGACAAGGTGTGCGGCCTGGTGCTGACCTACTCGATCATGGCCGCGCTCTTCCACCGGGAGCGAACCGGCGAGGGCCAGCACGTCGAGGTGCCGATGACCGACGCGATGCGGGCCTTCCTGCTGGTCGAGCACGGCAGCGCGGCGATCTCCCGGCCGCCCCGCGGCCCGGCCGGGTACCAGCGCATCCTCACCCCGCTCCGCGGGGCGCTGCGCACCGCCGACGGCTGGATCGCGGTGCAACCGCACGGCGACGCGCAATGGGGGGCGCTGCTGCGCGCGGCCGGCTTTGACGACCTGGTCGGGGACCCCCGGCTGTCACGCCGGGGCATCTGGCTCGACCCCGGTTTCGGGTACGCCACGCTCGGCCGGGTGCTGGCCGCCAGGACCACGGCGGAGTGGCTGGCGTTCTGCTCCGGGCACGGGATCCCCGCGGCCGAGGCGGCCGGCCTGGACGATCTCATCGAGGCGCTGCCCGACGACGAGCATCCCGATGCCGGCCGGTACAAGCTGATCCCGCCGCCGACCCGGTTCTCGGCCTCCCCCGCGTCCGTGCGCCGTCGCGCGCCGCTCGCGGGCCAGCACACCCGCGAGGTGCTGGCCGAGGCCGGCCTCGCCGAGGCCGAGATCGCCCGGCTGGAGGCGGCGGGAGTTCTCAGCTCAGGCCCGGCCGCTGAAGGAACGCCAGCACCTCCTGGTTGAACGCATCCGGCTGGTCGATGTTGCTCGCGTGGCCGGCGTCCGGGATCACCGCGCGGGTGGCCCCGGGGATCTTGGCCGCCATGTACTCGGCCGCGGCGAGGAACGGCTGGTCGCTGGCGCCGACCAGCACCAGCACCGGGACCGTGATCGACGGCAGCGACCCGATCACGCTGCCGTCCCGCTGCGCGAGCATGCCGCGGGCGGCGTGCGCGAGACCCGTGGCCGACCGGTGACCCGCGGCGCGGGTCTCGGGGCTGCCGCCGAGCGCGGCCAGGCCGTCGCGCTCCAGGCGTTCGGCCTGCGCGGCCGCGCGGTCGTTCCAGCGCTGCCGTGCCTCGTCGCTGCGGTACCCGGGGCCGGTGTCGCACAGCACCAGCCCGGCCACCCGGTCCGGGCAGGCCAGGTAGAACGCCAGCGACAGGTACCCGCCGAGCGAGAGGCCGGCCGCCACGACGCGCGAGACCCCGCACGCGTCGAGCACGGCGGCCATGTCGGCCACGCTGGCCTCCTGGGAGTACTGCGCCGGGTCGTCCGGGCTGCCGCTGCGGCCGTGCCCGCGCATATCCCAGGTGATCACTGGCCGCCCGGTGGACAGCGCCCCGATGTTGGGCTGCCACATCTGCGTCGAGGCGGTGAAGCCGTGGCTGAGCAGCACCGGCAGGCCGGGGCTCTGGCCGCCGGTCACCTCGTAGTAGATCGGGAAGCCGTCGCGGTCAAGGTAGGCCATCATCCACCGTTTCTCGTCGGGCTGGCCACGGCTTGGCGTGGGGCGGTGAAAATGCCGGTGCGGTTCATGGCCTGCCAGCGGTGCCGGGTTCCAAGCAGCGCGGTGATCATCGATTGGATCGTGACCAGGTACATGAGCTGGCGGTAGACCAGCTGCTGCAACGGCAGCGCCCATAGCGTGCGCAGCCGTTCCCGGTCGATCCTCAGCGCGTAGCCGCAGGCCAGGAGCTGCAAGACCATGAACCCGAACCAGAAGGCGGCCACTTTGGCCGGGTTGAGGAACAAGAAGCCGTAGATGGCGGCCAGGTCGACGACCGGCGCGATGAGGGGCAGCAGCACCTGGTAGAACGCAAGGTAGGCCAGGCAGCGGCGGCCGAACCTGCCGGACGCTCCCGAGTCGGTCACCGAGCGCCGGTGCTTCCACATGGACTGCATGGTGCCGTAGCACCAGCGGTAGCGCTGGCGCCAGAGCTGGCGCAGCGTGGCGGGCGCCTCGGTCCAGGCCACCGCCTGCGGCTCGTACACCACCCGCCAGCCGGACCGGCAGATCGCCATCGTCAGGTCGGTGTCCTCGGCCAGCGTGTCGGCGCTCAGCCCGCCGACGTCAGCCAGGGCAGACCGGCGGAAGGCGCCGATCGCGCCGGGCACGGTCGGGATCGCGCCGAGCACGTCGAACATCCTGCGGTCCAGGTTGAAGCCCATCACGTATTCAAGGTGCTGCCAGCGGCCGAGCAGCCCTCGGCGGTTGCCGACCTTGGTGTTGCCGCTGACCGCCCCGACGCCGGGCTCGGCGATGCGGCGGGCCAGCCAGGTAAGCGCGTCCGGGGCGAAGACCGTGTCGCCGTCGACCAGGACGAGAACGTCATGGCGGGCCTCGGCGATGCCGCGGTTGAGCGCGGCCGGCTTGCCGGCGTTCCGCTGGCCGATCACGCGCACGCCGCGCAGCTGCAGGCTGCCCACGATGGCGGCGGTGGCATCGGTCGACCCGTCGTCCACCACGATGACCTCGAGCGCGCCGCGGTACCGGCTGCGCGCCATCGACCACACGGTGGCCGCGATCCCGGCGGCCTCGTTATAGGCCGGCACCACCACGGAGACGCCGGGCGGCGTCCAGGCACGCCCCGGCCCCGCCTGTTCGGGGCCCGCCTCCCGCATTCGCCGCCTCGTGCGGCGGCTGTGCAGCCGGGCGAACCAGAGCAGCGCCAGGATCCGCGCCACGAGCAGGACGCTGGCGATGACCAGGATGACCGCCAGGACGGCCACCGAACGGTCGGCTACCTGCTGGCTGAGCACCAGCGCCGTGCCGATGATCCGCTGCAGTGATGTGGCCGGCACATCGGCCGCCGGCAGGCGCAGGCCGGCGGTGACGGTCACGAACCGGTAGCGTTCGGCCCTCAGCCTGGTGATGATCTCGGGCAGCGCCCGGACCGTCTGGCTGCGGTCACCGCCCGAGTCGTGCATCATGATCACCGCGCTGCGCGCGCCGCGCGGCCAGCTGAGCGCGTTGGCGACGATCCTCGCGACCCCGGGCTTGGCCCAGTCGCGGGTGTCTACGGTGTCGAGCACGATCAGGTACCCGTAGCGGGCCGCCTGGCGGTACGCCTGCCAGTCCGCCGCGGTGAGCGCGTCCGGCCCGCCGCAGTAGGGCGGTCGCAGCAGACTGGTGCGGATCCCGGCCGCTCCGGCCAGCGCGTTCTGGGTGAGCGTGAGCTGCAGCGGCAGCTGCCAGCCGGCCGACACCAGATTCGCGTGGGTATAGGTATGCGAGCCAACCTCATCGCCCGCCCGCACCTCGGCCCGGACCAGCGCCGGGTAGCTGGCCGCGTGCGCCCCGACCACGAAGAATGTCGCAGGCACGCCGAAGCGGTGCAAGACCGCGAGGATCTTGGGCGTCCAGGCCGGGTCCGGACCGTCGTCAAAGGTGAGCGCCACGGTACGCGGCGACATCTGGTAGGCGTACGGCCGGGCGCCGGTCGCGTTGATCACCGGCCGTCCGCCATGGACCAGCGAGTCAGGGCCCGGCGGGCCGGTGCCACCCGGCTGGTTGGCCGTCTGGATCGTCTCGCCGAGAACCCCGTGTGTGTAGCCCTCGACGAGCAGCGCGGTCGCGCAGACCAGCATGACAACCGCAACCAAGAACCAGTGAAGGCGCGGCGGTCGCGCGACACGATGCCGGGCGCCGGGGGGCGCGGCGTCCCTGGCCATCAGCGGTCTATCCCGAAGCTAGCGCGCGCCGGCATCGGATCCGTCCACGAAGGGGAGCTTAGGGCCGGCCGGTCCGATGTGTCCGGCAGACGGGGACTCACGGAGATGCGGGACCCCTCGGCACATCGCGGAACGGCAGGTCCCGGCTGGCGTCCGGCTCCCTGGGCAGGCCGAGGATGCGCTCGCCGATGATCGTCCGCTGGATCTCGTCCGTGCCGCCCGCGATCGAGATGGCCGGCACGGACACGAGGATCTCGGCGATCGTGCCGTCCAGGGGCGCGCCCTTGCCGGTGAGCATCCCCGATGCCCCGGCGATCAGCGAATGCACCCGCGCGGCCTGCCGGGCGATCGCGCTGCTGGCCAGCTTGCCCAGCGAACCCTCGGGGCCGGGCGGCCGGCCCGCGGCGCGAGCGGCGGCGGCCCGGGCGGCCGTCCACCGCGCGGTATAGGTCAGCTCGATCAGCCGGGCGATCTCCTGGCGTACCACCGGGTCGCGCGCCTTCCCCTCGGCCACCGCCCGCGCGATGACCAGGTCGGGACGGCCGGCCCGCTGCGGGTACCACTTGTGCGGCTCGGCCGCGGCGGTCCGCTCGGCCAGCGCCTCCCGCCAGGCCCGCCCGGTCGCCCCCGCGGGCGCTGGCGCGGGCCGGGAGGCCTGCAGCCGGCGTTCATGAGCCAGGATGGCCAGCGCGACCGTCCAGCCGCCGCCGGGGTCGCCGATCACGTGGCCGGCCGGGGCCTCGGCCTGGTCCAGGAACACCTCGTTGAACGAGGCGTGCCCGTTCATCTGCCGCAACGGCCGGACCTCGACCCCGGCCTGCCGCATCGGCAGCACGAAGCATGTGATGCCGCGGTGCTTGGGCACGCTCGCGTCGGTGCGCGCGAGCAGCAGCCCGTAATCCGCGGTCGCCGCCCCGGTCGACCAGACCTTCTGCCCGGTCACCCGCCACAGCTCGCCGTCGCGTTCGGCCCGCGTGGCCAGCCCGGCCAGGTCCGAGCCCGCGCCGGGCTCGCTGAACAGCTGGCACCAGGTGATCTCGCCGGTGACCGTGGGCCGGATGAACCGGCGCCGCAGCTCCTCGCTGCCATGCGACAGCAGTACCGGCGCGGCCAGGCCCCGGCCCACGCCTTCGGCCGGGCCCGGGACGCCCGCCTGCTCCAGCTCGCCCGCCAGCGCCTCGGCCAGGCCGGGCGGCAGCGACCGGCCGCACCACCCGGTCGGCCAGGCCGGGCAGGCCCAGCCCGCATCAGCCAGCCGACCCCGCCACTGCACCAGGCTCAGCTCAGGGTCCCAGTTGACGTCGATCCACCGCCGCAGCTCCGCCCGGATGCTGCCCTCATCCTCGGTCACCCGCTGGTCACCGGCCCTCGAAGCGCGGGGTCCGGCGCTCCGCCGACGCGCGGACGCCCTCGGCGAAATCCGCCGTGCGCTGCAACTGCTCCTGCTCGGCCACCTCGTGGTCGGTGGCCGCCCGGATCCGGTCGGCCAGGTCGCCGCGCATGGTGGCCCGGATCGAGCGCACCGCGAGCGGCCCGGAGGAGGCGATCTCGGCCGCCAGCTCGTATGCGGCGGCCCGCAGCTCGAGCCGGTCGGCCAGCCGGTCGGCCAGGCCGATCCGCGCGGCCTCCTCGCCGCCCACCCGCCGGCCGGTGTAGAGCATTTCCAGGGCGCGCTGCTGGCCGACGATCGCGGGCAGCGTCACCGTGAGCCCGAAGCCGTGGTGCAGCCCGAGGCGCGCGAAGTTGGCCCAGAACCGGGCCCGGGGGCTCGCCACCCGGAAGTCGGCCGAGCACGCCAGGCCGAGCCCGCCGCCCACCGCCGCACCCTGGACCGCCGCCACCACCGGGAGCTGCTGCCGGAACAGCCGCACCGCCTCGTCGTACAGTTTTCTGGGCCCGCCCGCGCCCACCCCAGCCCCGCCCGCACCCACTCCAGCACCGCCCGCACCCACTCCAGCACCGCCCGCGCCCGGCCTGGCCTGCGCGGTGCGGCCCGCAAAATCCGCGCCCGCGCAGAAATGCTTGCCCTCCGAGCACAGCACGATCGCGCGGGACGCCTGCTCGTCCAGCCACGCGTAGGCGTCGGCCAGCGAGGCGATGAGGTCGACGTCGAAGAAGTTGTCGGGCGGGCGGGCGATCTCGGCCGTCCCCACCCGGTCATCGCCCAGCCAGGCGCGCACGTCCCCGAACGTCTTCACCGGGTTCATGGCGCTCATGCTATTCGACATAGATGTCGACAAACAAGCAGCCTCGGCCGGGC
>DASYXX010000908.1:0-2326 GCA_035934395.1 Streptosporangiaceae bacterium | reverse complement strand
AGGGCCCGGGCGTGGATCAGCACGATGGGGTCGTAGTCCACGTACACGACCCGGCTGTCCGGCGCCGCCGACTGGGCGACCTCGTGGGTGTTGTTCGCGGTCGGGATCCCGGTGCCGATGTCCAGGAACTGCCGGATCCCGGCCTGGCCGGCCAGGTGACGCACGACCCGGGCGAGGAACTGCCGGTTGGCCCGCGCCCCCGTGGCGACGCCCGGGTAGGCCGCGATTGCCGCCTCAGCCGCCTTCCGGTCGGCGGCGTAGTTGTCCTTGCCACCCAGCCAGTAGTCGTATATCCGCGCCTGGTGCGCGACGCTGGTGTCGAAAGAGGGTTGATCGTCCCGGCCGGCGGGTCCCCCCGCGCCAGCCTCGCCGCCGAAGGTCACGGGACAAACGTAGCAAAGGCGCCCGGCCCCCCGGTGAGAAGGAGCGTGCCCGCGCGCCGCAAGCGATGGGGGTCGATGGGCCACCGACCCCCATAGAGTGCGGTCAACGGCCCATCGACCACACTGGCGCCCCCGGAGCCGACCGGTGCGAAAGCCGCAAAGAAGGACAGAACGTCGCAGCTGACCGGCCGCAGATGAAGGCAAGCCGGACGCCTGAACCGCATTAGGCGCTTCGGGGAACCCCTCCGGCGTCGGCGCACCGGATCAGGAACCTCGTCGCGGCCTCGGCTCCGTTACGGAACAAGATGTTCTGCTGGTCCGTCGTCAGGCCGAACTGCGTCGCGGTCAGCCCGGCGTTCGCCACGAAGATCGTCCGGTTCGCCGTGGCCTGCCCGACGTGGTACTGATCCCACTCGCCCATCATCGTGCGCAGGCAGCGCAGGCCCTCCTGCAGCGCCGTATTCGCCGGCACGTCGGCCTGCTGACGGCCGGGCTCGGCCGAGAGCTTTATGCCGATCGTCGGCCAGCGCGGCGCGGCGCCATCCACCCGGTCGAAGGCGCCGATCGGAAAGTTCATCAGCATCCCGCCGTCCACCCAGGTGACGGTCCCGCCCGGCCAGCTGACGTCCGAGCCGTCCGGCATCGGAGTCTCGGCTGGCCTGGTGACCGTGCGGACCGGCACGAAGAAGAACGGGATCGACATCGAGGCACGCACGGCCGCGATGACGTCCTGCGCGTCGGGCGGCAGGCCGTAGAAGTCCCCGTAGTCCCAGGGGAGGCGGGCCAGCGTGCCCCGGGTGATGTCGGACACGTGCACCACGGCCCGGTACCGCTGGCATTCCGGCAGGCTCATGCCCGGGTCGTCGCTCGCGCCGATCGCGAGGTCGGCCCATGTCTCGACGCCGCACAGGGCGAGCTTGCCGCCCAGCCAGGTCCGCAGGTAATCGCCGCTGTACAGGCCGGGGCGGAACATCAGCTCACACGCGTCAGCGAAGCGGCCGCCAATGCGCTCGAACGCCCGCCGGAGCGGTCCGGCCTGCATGAACTGCTGGTAGTTGATGTCGCTGAGGTAATCCCGCAGCACCGTCATGTCCTGGCCGGACTTCTCGATGGCGGCCACCAGGACGGCGGCGATCGCCCCGGCGCTCGTGCCAGCCGCGCGCGGGAACCGATAGCCCGCCTCGGCCAGCACCAGGATCGCCCCGGCCAGGCCGATGCCCTTCACGCCCCCGCCCTCCAGGACCAGGTCGGCGTTGAGTTCTCGCTGCCCGGTTCGCGGGTTGGTCCAGGAGTCGTGCTCCCACAGCCTGGCGACGGCTTGATCGAATGCCGCCTGCCCGTCGTCGCCGCGGTCGTAGGTCGGCGGCATGGCGGGCCACGGCCCGCCGGGAATCGGTCCCTGCGTCGGCGTCGGTTCGTCGGCGGCAGGCAGGTCGGGGTTGATGGCTGGTGCAGTCATAGCGGCTCCTCCCCCTGAGCGCTGAGCTGTCCCGGTCGTTCACCAGGACGGAGTAACCACGGGAGGTGCCTGATACACGGTGATGGCGGCTTCGCAGGTGGCTCCGCGCCTGAGGTAAACGCAGCTTCCTGCGCATACGCTGCTCATGCCGGACCGAGGAGCCAGGGGCTAGCTGGCGCTCCCCGGTATAGGCAAAGCCGGCCGCCGTATACAGCTGGTGTGCGGCTTCGTTGTCGTCGAGGACCAAGAGCGAGACAGCTGCGGCGCCCGTGGCGGCAACGTGGTCCGCAGCCGCCTCAATGAGTTCCCGGGCTATGCCTTGCCTGCGGTGTACGGGATCAACTCCTGTGACGCGCTGAGGATCAGAACAGGCCGGACAGCCAGGAGTGCACCTCGGGGACCCCTGGTTATGCTGCATCTGTGCCACGTCAGGCGGCCGCCGCAGCCGAAGCCGAGCGCCCCGGCGAAGAGATCGAGGGGAGCG
>DASYXX010000892.1:0-1603 GCA_035934395.1 Streptosporangiaceae bacterium | reverse complement strand
GAGGAGGAGGCCGACCGCTGGTACGACGACCCGGACCACAACCGCCGCCCGCCCGAGCTGCTGCCCCGCGACGAGGTCGCCCGGGCGAACAACGCGGAGGTGAAGGCCGGGCGCGGCTCGCCGCACGGCGGCGTGTTCCTTGACATCGCCTCGCGACGGCCCGCCGAGGAGATCCTGCGCCGGCTCCCGTCGATGTACCACCAGTTCAAGGAGCTCGCCGACGTCGACATCACCAAGGAGCCGATGGAGGTCGGCCCGGCCCAGCACTACGTGATGGGCGGGGTGGAGGTCGACCCCGACACCGCGGCGTCGATCGTGCCCGGCCTGTTCGCGGCCGGGGAGGGGTCCGGCGGCATGCACGGCTCCAACCGGCTCGGCGGCAACTCGCTGTCCGACCTGCTGGTGTTCGGCCGCCGGGCCGGCACTGGCGCGGTCGAGTACCTGGACTCGCTGGACACGCGGGGCGACGCCCGGCCGAAGGCCAGCGACGCCGAGCTCGAGGCCGCGCGGGCGGAGGCCCTCGCGCCGCTGGAGCGCTCCGGGGGCGAGAACCCGTACACGGTCCACTCCGAGGTCCAGCAGACCATGAGCGATTTGGTCGGCATCATCCGCAAGGAAGAGGAGATCAAGACCGCGCTCGCCGAGCTGGAGAAGCTGCGCGCCCGCGCCGCCAACGTCAGCGCGCAGGGCGGCCCGGCCTACAACCCGGGCTGGCACCTCGCCCTGGACCTGCGCAACATCATGCTGATCGCGGACTGCGTGGCCCAGGCGGCGCTGGAGCGGCAGGAAAGCCGCGGCGGGCACACCCGTGACGACTTCCCGGCCATGTCGCCGGAGTGGCGGAAGGTCAACCTGATCTGCACGCTGGACGGCGACCGGGTGGCGATCAGAAGGCAGCCGATGGTGCCGATGCGCGAGGACCTGCTCGAATTGTTCGACCGGGCGGAGCTGAAGAAGTACTACACCGAGGCGGAACTGCCCCCCGAGGAGACAAAGCAATGACCCACCCACCGCCCCTTTCCCCCTTCACGGTGGCGCTCCGGGTCTGGCGGGGCGACGCCGGGCAGGGAGGCCTCACCGACTACCGGGTCGAGGCCAACGAGGGCGAGGTCGTCCTCGACGTGCTGCACCGGCTGCAGGCCACCGAGGCGAGCGACCTGGCCGTCCGGTGGAACTGCAAGGCGGGCAAGTGCGGCTCCTGCTCGATGGAGATCAACGGCCGCCCGCGGCTGGCCTGCATGACCCGGATGTCGCTGTTCCCGCCGGACGAGCCGATCACGATCACGCCGTTGCGGACGTTCCCGGTGATCAGGGACCTGGTAACGGACGTCTCGTTCAACTACGCGAAGGCCAGGCAGATCCCCTCGTTCACCCCCGACCCCGCGGTCAGGCTCGGCGAGTTCCGGATGCAGCAGGTGGACGTGCAGCGCTCGCAGGAGTTCCGGAAGTGCATCGAGTGCTACCTGTGCCAGAACGTCTGCCACGTGATCCGCGACCACCCCGAGAACGAGCGCCCGTTCGCCGGCCCCAGGTTCCTGATGCGGATCGCCGAGCTGGAGATGCATCCCGCCGACACGGCCGACCGCCGCGAGATCGCGCAGGA
>DASYXX010000889.1:0-7984 GCA_035934395.1 Streptosporangiaceae bacterium | reverse complement strand
ACCCGGCCGGGCCGGGCCGCGGCCGCGACCAGCGCCGCCGCGGCGCCGGTGCTGGCACCGAACAGCCCGACCGGCAGGCTACCGGTGGCGCGGTGGCCGGCCAGCCAGTCGGTCAGGGCGGTGACCCGCAGCCCGAGCATGCCGATGTCGAACCGCAGTTGACCGGTCTGCGCGTCGGTCCGCTCCTCCGCCGGGGTGAGCAGGTCGGCCAGGACGGTGGCCAGGCCGGCGCGCTGCAGTTCGCGGGCCACGTACCGGTTGCGCGGGCTGTGGCGGCTGCTGCCGCTGCCGTGCGCGAACAGCACCACTCCGCGCGCCGCCTCGGGGATCACCAGGTCGGCGTCCAGCGCCGTGCCGCCCGCCGGAATCTGCAGGCTTTGGGAGACCACGTTCATCCTCGCCAGAGGTCTTACCCGCCGGCATAAGTCTCTGCGCTGCATCATCTATCTCAAGCGCCTGGCACGCCTATTCGGCACTCGGGGGTCTTGGTGTCAGGTTCGGACCATGAGGATGGCGATGTCGTCGGCGGGGCTGGGGGCCAAGGTGGCCAGCAGAGTGTCGCAGGCCTGGCTGACGGGCAGCCGGCTGAGGGTTGTGAGGGTGCGGGCGAGGCGCGCCATGCCGGTGCTGATGTCGGCGGCGGGGTCTTCGATGAGCCCGTCGGTGTACAGGACCAGGGTGCTGGCGGGGGGCAGGTGCAGGCCGACAGCCTGGTAGGGGCTGCCGGCCAGGCCGGTGCCCAGGGGCAGGTCGGCCGGCAGGTCAGGGAAGGCAGGGCGGTGGCCGGGGCGGGCGATGGCGGGCGGGGGGTGTCCGGCGCTGGCGATCTGCCACTCGGCGGTGGCAGGGTCATGGACGGCGTAGATGCAGGTGGCGCTGGTTTCGGCGTCGGTCAGGTCGGCGGTGATCTGGTCCAGCCGGGTGAGCAGGTCGGCGGGGGCCAGCTCGAGGGTGGCCAGGGTGCGGGTGGCGGTGCGCAGCTGGCCCATCAGCGAGGCGGCGGTCATGTCGTGCCCGGTCACGTCGCCGACGGTGAGCGCGCAGCGGCCGGCGGGCAGGGGGATGACGTCGAACCAGTCGCCGCCGATCTCGGCGGCGGTCTGGGCCGGGACGTAGCGGCAGGCCAGGTCGAGGCCGGCGACGGGGGGGATGTGGCGGGGCAGCAGGCCGCGCTGCAGGGCCAGCGCGGTGGCCCGCTCGCGGCTGTAGAGCCGGGCGTTGTCCACCGCCACCGCGGCGCGGGCGACAAAGTCACGGGCCAGGGCCAGGTCCGCGCCGGTAAACGGCTTCGAGCCGGCCAGGCGGTACAAGACGACGATGCCCATGATGACGCCCCGGGCGGTCAGCGGCACGGTCAAGAGCGAGTGGGCGCCCGCCGCGTGCGCGGCCATCATGCGGTCAAAGCCCGTGCCAGAGTCCCCCTCCCCGATCTGATCGGTGGTCATGGCCCCGAACGCCGGCCGGTAGACCGGCAATCCAGCGATCAGGCGCCGGTGGTAGTCCTTCGCGGGGTCGGTCTCGTGCCATGCCTGCCGGAAGTATTCCGGAGGGGGCGGCCGGTCGGCCGGCCAGCGTACCGTGACCCGGCGCAGGCGCATCTTCTGGTCGTGTGCGTGCGGTGCGTGCTGGTCACCGTCGATGACGGTGGCGAGCAGATCGACCGCGCCCGCGTCGGCCAGCCGCGGGATGGCCACCTCCAGCAGTTCTTCGGCGGTGCGGGTGATGTCCAGCGTGGTCCCGATCCGGGCGCTGGCCTCGTCGGCCAGCGCGAGTCGGCGATGGTTGCGGGCCTGCTCTGTGACCTCCCGCATCGCGTGGGCGACCCCGGCCCCCCGGCCGTCTGGCCCGTCGACCCGGAACTGGACACAACTCCAGAACCGCTCCCCGCCGGGGTCGTCGGCGTGGCTGCTCACCTCGAGGCCGTCCACTGCCTCGCCGGTGGCCAGCACCCGCCGCAGCGACCGCTCGATCAGGCCGATGTCCAGGTGAGGCAGCACCTCGCCCAGCCGGCGTCCGGGCCACGCCGCAGACGGGAGGTCGTCGCCGAGATGTTCGGCTGCCTGATTGACCCAGACGATCCGCAGCTCGGTGTCCAAGACGACGGCGCCCAGGGGGGACCGGACCAGCCCCGCCGACTGAGTCAGGGCGTCCAGGGTGACCGGGTCCAGGGTCCCTCCCCTCCGCCGGGTGCGGCGTGTTATCCGAGTTACGTCTATTGCCTTTGAGGCAGAAGTCTATGCTGGTCAGCGCCCCGGACCTCCCCGGGAAGCTCGCGGGCGACCGTCGCTCGCCGCCACGATCGTCGCCAGCCGAAGCTCTTGCGGGGCGGAGCGTCCAGGACCCTGCGTGCGGAGGCAGCTGCTCACCCCGGCGACCCGCGGTCGGCGGACGTCCCGTGGGAGCATGTGCAGACGCCGCGCGGTCCTGACGTCTCTCGGAGGCACGATGTGGGAGAGCACTGTCGAGGTGACCCGGAAGGCACTTGTCCAGGCGGCGCCGGAGCATGCGTGGTCACTGGTCAGTGACAGCGCGGCCTGGTCTCTGCTGCCCGGTCATTTCGCGTTCGACGTGCCGCAGGTGGCCGGGGCGGGGCGGCTTCGGTGCTGGTTCGCCCCCTTCGGCAACGGCCTGGGCTGCTCGGTGCAGGAGGTGCGCGAGGAGGTACCAGGGCAGGTGATGAGCCTGCGGTCGCGCGGCACCCAGCCGGCGGGCCGGCAGGCTTTCACGCTGTCGGTCCAGCCGCACGACCGCGGCGCTATGGTCTGGCTCACGGTCACGGTCACCGTGCCGCGCGAGGACAAGGCCGATCACCAGGCCTTCTGGCGCAAGGAGCTCAAGGCGTGGCTCAGCGCGCTGGCCGACATCGCCGAAGGGCGGCGGCCGTGGCCTGAGGCGGGCATCCCGGCCCCCCTCCGGCGGGCCTGTGCCGGCCTGCCGGCCCTGACCTCGCCGCAGGGCACCTCTACCGCGGTACTTATCAGTGCCTCCCCGGACGCCGTGTGGCAGGCCATCCGCGCGCCGGGCATCCCCGCCGATCCTCGTCAGCCCTGGACGGCGATCTGCGCCGGCCGGGTTCCAGGCGCCCCAGAGAGCCAGGCCGGGGAAATGCGGTATGTCATCGTCCGGCACGCCGACGGTCGGCTGATCGCTGCGGCCAGCATGGTCCGGGAACTGGTGGAAGGCCGGAGCGTGGTGACCCAGCGGCTGGAGGCGCCGCACTACGAGATGCGGTACCGGGTGGAGCCTGCACCCGCCGGAACCCGGCTGGAGCTGACGATGTGCTGGCCCGATGCCCCGGTCACCGACAAGGGCGAGCAGCTGCGCAGCCGCCTGACCCAGGCTCTCCAGCAGACCGCGAGCGCCTATCAGGCCGCTATCGAGCCGGGCTCGTGAAGGCCGCCTTCGACCAGCAGGAGTTCCACGACCGGTTCGCGCGGGCGCAGGCTGGGGGTGATGCGGCCGCCGCGGATGACGTTCGGGCTGAGGTCTCCCTTGCGCGTTTGATCGGATTGAACAATTATTCAGTCCGGGTGGCGGGGTTGATGGAAGAGGGGCGATGAGCGGCGAGGCCAGGGCAATCCCAGATGTGACATCCAGCACCTTGTATTTCGGCCCGTGGTACCGCAGGTCGCCGTTTTTCGAGGCGACGCTGCGGTGGGGCTGCACGGCCTACGACGTGTACAACCACATGTACCTGCCCGCCTACTACGACGACCTGGTGGCCGAGTACTGGGCCCTGGTGAACGACGTCACGCTGTGGGATGTCGGGGTGGAGCGGGTGGTGGAAATCAGCGGGCCGGACGGGTTTGCGCTGGCCAACGCGCTCACCTGCCGCGACCTGACCCGGTGCGCGCCCGGGCAGGGCAAGTACGCGCCGATCATCGCCCCCGATGGCGGCATCGTCAACGACCCGGTGCTGCTGCGGCGCGATGAGAACACGATCTGGCTGTGCCTGGCCGACAGCGACGCCTACCTGTATGCGATGGGCCTGGCCCAGGGCCGGGGGCTGGAGGCCACCGTGTCGCTGCCGGAGGCCTACCCGGTGCAGGTGCAGGGGCCGAAGGCCAGGGACGTCATGCGGGAACTGGTCGGTGAGGCGATCGCCGGCGTGAAGTACTACTGGACCCTCGACGCCGTCATCGCGGGCATCCCGGTGGTGGTCAGCCGCACCGGCTGGACCGGGGAGGTGGGGTATGAGGTCTTCCTCACCGATCCGTCCCGCGGTGACGAGCTCTGGGAGACGATCATGGAGGCGGGTGCGCCGCATGGCATCCGGCCGATCGCCCCGTGTGAGGCGCGCCGGATCGAGGCGGGCATCTTCAACTACAACTCCGACTTCACCTTGGACAACAACCCGTTCGAGATCACCGGGCTCGAGCGGCTGGTGGAGGAACAGGAGGCCGACTACGTCGGCAAGGCCAGCCTTGAGCGGATCCGCGAGGAAGGGGTCACCCGCAAGCTGGTCGGCATCGAGGCACCCGGTGATCCCTCATTCTTCGAGATCACCGAGGCGCGGCCGGCCCTGGCCGGCGGGCAGCGGGTCGGGCGGGTCACCGACCTGGTCTGGTCGCCGCGCCTGCGGCGCAACATCGGCTACGTCTGGGTGCCTATCGAGCTCGCCGGCCCAGGCAACGATCTGGAGATCGAGTGGAGCACCGGAGAACGGACCCCCGCCAAGACCGCGGCGATCCCATTCCTCGACCCGCAAAAGCAGGTGCCAGCCGCCTAGCCCCAGTTTCGTCCCAGGTCAGGTACCACGGGTTACAGAGCAGGGTCCCGTCGGGCTGCGGGTAGGTGATATGGCCGGCCAGGTGATCGTCATACCCCTCCCGGAACAGGGCCCTGGCCAGCAGGACGACCTCCTCACGCGGGCTGAGGTCGGGCAGCAGGGCTCCCGGACGGGCCCGGAACGTCTCGACGCTCATGGACGGCAGACCTCCGGCAGCGGGTGGCGATACAGGGTCGCGGCGTTGCGATGCGTCATCATGCGCAGTTCCTCGTCGGGCACGTGACCCAGCAGCGCCGCACGACATCCTGCGTGTCCGGCCACGTGCTGTCGCCGTGCGGGTAGTCGACCTCGAGCATGATGTGGTCGACGCCGACCCGGTGCCGGGTGTCGATCGTGGAGGGGTCATCGAGCGTGCAGAACCAGAAGTTGCGCTGAAGCACCTCGCTCGGCCGCAGGTCTCCGGGCCAGCCCTTGGCGTATCCCGACCGGTCGACGAGGTTGTCCAGCCGGTCGAGCAGCATCGCGACCCAGCCGATGCCTCCCTCCGACATGGCGATCTTCAGGTCAGGGAACCGGACGGCATAGCCGGACCACAGCCACTCCGCGCAGGCCTGCAGCGAGAGCTGGCCGAACAGGGTCGCCCCCAGCTGCAAGACCGGCGCGCCCTGCCCGTGATCGTTCATTCCCGACGAGCCGACGTGCAGGCTGATCACCGTGCCGGTCTCGGCGCAGGCGGCGATGATCGGGTCCCAGAACCCGCTGAACAGCGACGGCAGGCCGGTCCGGTGCGGCCGTTCGGGCAGCGTGACCGAGCGGAAGCCGCGCTCGGCGTTGCGCCTGATCTCCGCGGCCCCGGTCTCGGCGTCGGTCAGCCAGGTGATGCCGAGCGGGATGATCCGCTCGGGGTAGGGCGAGTACCACTCCTCGAACAGCCAGTCGTTCCACGCGCGGGTCACGGCGAGGCCGAGCTCGGGGTCGCGTGCCGTCGAGTAGACCCGGCCGCAGAACCCCGTGATCATCGACGGGAAGTTCAGCGACGCCCAGATCCCGCCGACGTCCATGTCCGCGATGCGCTCATGGATGTCCCAGCATCCGCGGCGCATCTCGTCGAACCTGGCCGGCTCGAGGCTGTAGGTCTCCGGGCGCCTGCCAGCGACCGCGTTCATGCCGACCTGCGTGTAGAGCTGACCCTCGAACTCCCACGCCTGCCGTCCGTCGGCCTCGACGACCCGCGGAGCGCCCGCGGCAAGCCGGCCGGGCAGGCGCCCGGAGAACATGCCGGGCGGCTCCACCAGGTGATCGTCCACGGAGATGATCGTGTACCGCGCCTCGCGCGGCTCGGGGTCGGGCAGGAACAGGTCCGCCCGACTGGGCACGGTCTCCGTCATCGCTGGACCTCCGTTCTCATGGAGACTTATCCCTATATAGCGCGGCTAACCCTCCGCGATCACGGGTCTGGAGTACCTGGGAGCAGCCCGTTGCGGCCGTGCCGGACGAACTCCCTTGCCAGCGCCGCGTGGTCCGCGGCCAGCAGCGGCCGGAAGCCCGACCGCGGGCCCGGGCGCCAGTACACCGGGTCCGGCGTCAGCCACGCCTCGCGGCGCAAGCCGGTCTTCGTGGTCTTGTTGCTGCCGGTGGTCGGCACCTGCTCGATGATCCGCACGAACCGCGGGCGCCACTTGGTGCCCAGATCCGGCTGCGCGTCGAGATACGCGGCGAACGCACGCGGGTCGAACCTCATCCCGCCGGCGATCTGCAGCGCGCACATCACCTGATCGCCGGTGCGAGGGTCCGGGACGGCGTATACCAGGCCGGCCGCGACGTCGGGCCAGCGCTCGACATCCCCGAAAGGAACGCCGCCCGGCCGGCCGCCTCCTGGACGACCTCGGCCCACGTCAGGCGTTCATGATCGGAGACCACGCCGACCGCCTCGTCGTCTGCCCGCGCCAGGACGACGTCGGCGAAGGTGTCCACGACGGCGGCCTCCGTTGTACGCTTCCGGAAAATAGAACACGTTCCAGTATTGCCCTAGGGGGGGCGACCCCCCTTCAATCCTCCGACGCGGAGCAAAAAGCGCTCCGCGAGTTTAGGGAGCTTACGATGGTCGCATCGATCAAGCCGCATCGCGACGCGATCGGCCTCTCCGACGGCCTGCTGCTGATCGACGGCTCGTGGGGGCCCACGGCGGAAGGCCAGGCCTGGAACCACGTCCACCCCGCGACCGGGGAGGAGGTGGCCTCGTTCCCGATCGCCGACGCCGCGGACGTGGACCGGGCGGTGCGCGCCGCGCGCCGGGCGTTCGACGAGGGTCCCTGGCCGCGCGCCCGCGCGACCGAGCGGATCCGGGTGCTTCGGCGCATCGCCGACCTGGTCCGCGAGCACGGCGACGAGCTGCTGAAGCTGCAGGCGCTGGACAACAGCGTGCCGCTGAGCTTCGGCAGCGTGTACGCGACCTCGTCGGCGTTCGTGGCCGACGTCTTCGACCACCACGCCGGCTGGGTGGACAAGCTCGCGGGCGAGACCCTGCCGCCGTACCAGGGCGGCGACCACATGGTGCTCACGCTGCGCGAGCCGGTCGGCGTGGTCGGCGCGATCATCCCGTGGAACGCCCCGCTGCTGCTGTTCGCCCAGAAGGCCGCGCCGGCGCTGGCCGCGGGCTGCACGATCGTGGCCAAGCCCTCGGAGTACGCGACGTTCGCCGTGCTGCGCCTCGCCGCGCTCATGGAGGAGGCCGGGCTGCCGGCCGGGGTGCTCAACATCGTCACGGGCCCGGGCGAGCCGACCGGCGACGCGCTGATCAACCACCCGATGGTCGACAAGCTGTCGTTCACCGGCAGCCGGGCCGTGGGCCGCAAGATCATCGCGGCGTCGGCGGACGGGTTCAAGCGGGTCAGCCTGGAGCTGGGCGGCAAGAGCCCGGCGCTCGTGTTCGCCGACGCCGACGTGGCCTCGGCCGCGGCGATCACGATGGGCACGGTCACGCTTGGCCTGTCCGGGCAGGTCTGCCTGGCCCAGACCCGGGCGCTCGTGCACCGGGACGTGGCCGACGAGTTCCTCGGCACGGCCGAGATGATCGGCGGCATGGTTGCCTACGGCAACCCGTTCGACCCGGCGGTCTCCGCCTCCCCCCTGATCAACACCCGGCAGATGGAGCGCGTCCTGCGGCTGATCGGCGAGGGCCAGGCCGAGGGCGCCCGGCTGGTCTGCGGCGGCACCCGCGGCGAGGGCGACCTGGCCACCGGCAACTTCGTCGCG
>DASYXX010000339.1:0-2456 GCA_035934395.1 Streptosporangiaceae bacterium | reverse complement strand
CTCCAGCTTGCGGTAGGTGGGGAACGCGGCACCGCCGCGGCCGGTCAGCCCGGCCGCCCGCACGTCCGCGATCAGCCGGCCGACCCCGCCGCGGTACGGGACGGGCCCGTGTCGCCCGAGGTGCGCGACCAGGTCGTCGGCGGGGGCGCCGGCGGGTGGCAGCAGCCGGGGGAGCCCGGCCGTATCAGGTCGGCGAGGCACGGCGTCGGCCATCGTCGGCCCGTGCAGCGTGGGGCTCACCGGTCACCTGCGCGGGCCAGGCGCCGCGGCGAATCCTGCGCGGCCATCAGGTCAGGGACGCGGCGGGCCCGCGGCGCCTCGGCGCGGGCCCGCGCCAGCCGCCAGGCCAGGGCGCCGGCGACCGCCAGGATGCACGCCACGGCCAGGCCGAGCAGCGGGCCGCTCTGCATGTCCTTGCTGGAGCCCATGCTGTGCGCGACCGCGACCGGCCAGGACGCGTAGGCCAGCCAGTGCACGACGCGCCAGGCCCGGCGGCCGATGAAGCGGCGCAGCAGGCTGGTGACGATCAGCGCGGCCATCAGGTCGAGCGACACAGCGCCGAGGCCCAGCCAGAACGGCTGGTACGCGGAGACGAACGGGATGACGGCGGCGGCCAGGCTGATGCTCACGAACGAGTCGGCGACGGCCGAGATCACGTGCACCGCGACGAACGCCACCGCGAGCAGGGACAGGTTCCGGTGCAGGCCGAGAACGGCGAACCGGGGCAGCCCGGGCAGCCGCCCCTGCCGGTTCACCAGAAGGCCGAGGATCATCACCGCGGACAGCAGCACCAGGCACACCACGCCGGTCGCCCGGCTCGCGTACCAGAGCGCGGTGCTGGACGTGATCCCGTGCATCACGACCCCCCCGAGGTGACCTGGCCGCTGCCGGAGCTGGACGTGGGCGCGGAGGTCGGGGAGCTGAGGCCGGACGATGAGCTCTTGGACGTACCGGAGCTTGACGACGCGCCCGAGCCTGATGCGGCGTGGCGCGTGCTGCCGGACGCGGAGCCCGATGACGTTCCGGTGGCGGAGGCGGTGGCGGCGCCGGGAAGGGTGAATGCGACTCCTCCGGCGGCGATCAGGCTGGCGGCGGCGGCCGAGACGGTGACGGCGCGCAGCCGCGCCCGCCCCCGGTCCCTCACTGCCGCGCCTGATGACGTGACGTGCTTGTGGTGGCTCATGACAGCGAGTGTTCCTCCCGGCTCTGGGACGCTGCTCTGAGCTATTTCTCAGGCAGCTATGAGCGTCGGGAAGCAGTACGCGGCGCCGGGCGGGCCGGGTTCACAGGTGGCTGCGGTCAGACGGGGATGCTCAGCAGGGTGGGGCCGTTGACCACGTCGATATCGATGCGGGCCAGGTTCTTCATCGCGATGCCGGTGCCGCCCTCGACGACCAGGTGGGCGGGGTGGCCGGGAACCCCGTCGCCAGGGACGGGCACCATCCACGACAACGCCACCTGCTTTTCGCCGGATTTGGACACGGCCACCAGGTAGCAGCTCAGCGGCCCGTGCACCTTCGACAGGTCCAGGGTGATCTGTGTGCCCCAGGTCTTGGCCACCAGGCCGACGGTCCCGACCGCGCTGGCGGAGGCGGCGGAGTGGCGCTGACCGGTGAGGGCCGACTGCGGGCCCTGCGGGGCGGCGGCGATGCCGACCGCGATGCCCCCGGCGAGCAGCACGAGGCCGGCCGCCACGCCCGCCGCCCGCTGCCAGCGAGCGCGGTACCGCTGCGTCGTGGCGCGGCGGCGGATCAGCTGGGTGACCGTGGCCTCGGCCGGGGGCTCACCAGCGGGCTCGACCGGCTCTACGCCCCGCAGCAGGTCGGCCATGGGGGACAGCTCGGCCAGCTCGGCGGCGCAGGACTCGCATCCGGCGAGGTGGTCCTCGAACGCCTCCCGGTCCGCCTGCTCGAGCAGGCCCAGCGCGTAGGCCCCGACGTCGGTGTGGTCGCTCATACCGACACCCCCCGCTCGGCCAGCACGAGCCGCAGCGCCCGGAGTGCGTAGTAGACACGCGACTTGACCGTGCCGACCGGGATGCCAAGGGCCTCGGCCGCCTGGCTGACGGAACGGTCGCGCAGGATCGTCTCGTTCAGGATCTCGCGGTGGGCCGCGGAGAGCGCCTGCATCGCCTCGGTCACGACCACCTTCCGCAGCAGGTCCTCCGTCGTGTCGGCGACGGGGACGTTCTCCAGCATCTGGTCCCCTGTCTCCGTCGGGCGAGCACGTCTGCGGCGTCCTTGGTCAATCACGATACGCCGGGCGACTGTGACCAGCCATGGCATCAGCGACGGCGCGGCGAGATCGAGCTGGCCGGCCTGGCGCCAGGCCCGGACCATGGTCTCCTGGACCACGTCCTCGGCCTGCTGCCGGTCACCCGCGGTTAGCCGCAGCACATAGGACATTAACGGTGTCCGGTAACGGCGGTACAGCTCGGTCACGATCGCGTCGTCGTC
>DASYXX010000879.1:0-4018 GCA_035934395.1 Streptosporangiaceae bacterium | reverse complement strand
CTACGGCGACATGACCCAGGCCGAGATCGGCCAGCAGCTCGGCATCTCCCAGATGCACGTCTCCAGGCTGCTCTCGCACGCGCTCGGCCACCTGCGCCAGCGCCTGCTCGGCAGCCACGAGGGACGGCCGGCCCGCAGGCTGGCCGGCGCCAGGTCGTGACCGACCCGTTCAGGAGCGGTCCTGTGCCTGGGCTTCCTCGGCGGACTCCTCGGCGGGCTCCTCGACAGGCTGGTACCGCGTGGACGAGTCCCTCGTGAAGATCTCCGCGATCGCCCGGCGCGTGGCCCGGAGGTCGGCGCCCCTGGGCACCTTCAGGGTGACGTACGCGATCGCGCCCGTCGGGATCGGCAGCCAGAAGTTCACCAGCCGCCACGCGAGCACGCCCAGGGTCGCGACGCTCCTGGTCAGGCCGAACCCGACGAGCAGCACCGGGGCGACGGTATCGATGATCCCGAGCCCGCCCGGCGTGACCGGGATGGCCCCGAGCACGTTCGCGATCCCGTACGCGGCGAACAGCCCGACCGGGTTGACGTACCGGCCGAAGGCCGCGATGAAGCACCACAACGACGCGGCGTCGAGCAGCCAGTTCAGCGAGGCCCAGGTCAGCGACTCACCGAGCACTCGCCGGTCGCGGGCCAGGCGGCGGATCGACGCGGCGGCCTGGTAGGCGATCTGCTCCAGGCGGTCGCCGCCGACGCCGGGGATCCGCTGGCCGACGGCCCGCAGGATGCGCGCGGCCCGCCTCTCGCCCCGGGTGATGCCGATGATCAGGAGCGCGATCAGGGCCAGGACCACCGCCCCGACGATCGCGACGGTCGTGTAGACAGGGCGGTAGCCCGACAGCGGGATCGACACCACGAGCGAGATCCAGAGCAGGACGTTCAGCACGACCGTGGAGCCCATGCCCTTGGTGGCCATCATCACGCCGACCTCGGTGCCCGGTACTCCCTCTGCGGTGAACAGCTGGTAGCCGATTCCTGCGCTGCCGACGGTCCCTGCCGGGATGACGTGCGCCACGGCCGCCGCGACCAGGTCGATGCGGAACAGCCGGGACAGCCTGGGTCTGCCCGCTGGGGGCAGCAGGACCCGGTTCAGCAGCGCGTAGCAGAAGAGGGCGACCGCCTCGACGATCGTGCCGGCGATCAGCCAGCCCACGTTCAGCCGACCGAGCAGGTACAGGTCCTTGCTCGCCCCGACGAGCTCGGGGATAACCAGGTACTCGACGATCAGCGCCAGGATCAGCAGGATGGCCAGGCGGCGAAGCGGGCGGCGGGCGCTCCGCAGCCGACTGCGCCAGCCCCTGGCCGGTGCCTGGTCCGCCTGGTCCGCCCGGTCCGCGTCCGCCGGCGGGGCCTGCCGCCTCACGAGCCGTCCAGAGGCCGGAACGTCACCTCCTGCGGCATGACCGCGCATGCCGCGCCCTGGATCGCGAGCCGGACCGGGCGAGGGACGCCGGACGTCGACATCCAGACATAGCTGCCGGTTCCCGCCACGCCGGAAGTCAGGAGGTTCCCCAGGACATTGCCGCCCACCTTGGTAACGATCTGGTCTCTGACCAGTATGACCCGGGTCAGCGGCAAAACCGACCGAGCTAACCGACAAATCCTCAGATACCGGCAATATCCTAGCTACTACGTTGGGGATGATCTGCCGTGCGGCGGTGCTCCGGGCGGGGCGCCTCACACATCCGCGGCGCGGGTGCCGCCCAGCCGGTCACCGGGCGGGGATCGCGGCGCGGCAGCTCGGGCACGTCGTTGGCGGGTCGGCGTCGGCGACGCTGCCGCAGGACGGGCATACCCGCTTCAGCCAGCACGCGGGGTCGCCGGGCAGGTCCGTTAACGCCTTGGCCCCGTCCGTCGTCGCGCCCGCCCGCAGCAGCTCGGCGAGCACCTCGGCCTCGCTGTGCGCGGCGTCCTTCGTCGCGGTGAGCAGGGTGATCGTTCCCTCCCGGGCCGCATCGTTCAGGTGCGTCAGCGCCCTGGCCCGTTCCGGCTCGCCAAGCTCCCCGACGTAACGGCGCCGGAACTCGGGGAATCGCGCGGGATCGTGACCGTACCAGCGGCGCAGGTCGTCCGACGGCGCCACGGCCTTGACCCACTCGTCGAGGTGCGCGGCGGACTTGGCGAGCCCTCGGGGCCAGAGCCGGTCCACCAGGAAACGCTGGCCGTCGTCGGGCGATGCCTGCTCGTACACGCGCCGCACGCGCACATCCCGTACCCTGGCCATCCCGCCTCCCGGGGTCATACGAACAGGCGCCGCGTCACGACTCCGCTGCCTAGCTCACTGCCCATCCAGAGGCCGAAGCTATCCCCGACGTCGAAATACTGGCGAGGCTCATCACCGACGAGCGCGACCGTCACGATCACATGGTTGTCCTCTGGCCAGAGCTGTCCCTCGTAGCTTCTGGTCACCAGCGCGCTGAAGAACCTGCCGCCGCCGGTTTCATGATGCTGCCCGCGCACCACCATGCGCCGTGACTTTCCCTCCACCATGGTGTCCGGCCCGCGATCTTGTCGCGGGGCCAGGGTTACGAAAGCCTGGAACTTGTACCGCTTCATCTGATCACGACCGCTCGTTATCTCGGGGCCGTTGGTTTTATCGTACCACGATGCAATTGCGCGGGATCGCCCCAGCTCAGCCTGGCAGGAGCCTGACCGCTCGCTCGGCGGCTAGCCGGTCCGCCAGGGCCGCAAGCGCCTGGATGTCCGTGGTCTGCGGCGCCGCCGTATAGGTGGCGAGCACGTGGCCCCGGATGACCGACCGGACGTCTCCCGGGCCGACGTCGATGCCGGCCGACTGCAGCTCAGCCAGCCGCCGAGCGCCGAGGTCCGCGGCCACGTGCGGGTCGGCCGGCGCGTCGCACGCCGCCGCGCGCTCGCGGCACACCACTATCGCGTCGAGATTGGAGGGCTCGAGCCCGTTCTTGGCGACGCTGGTCGACATCTCGGCCTTGACCGGCTGCACGGCCGTGACCACGAAGCCGGCCTCGGCCAGCGCGAGCACGAGCGCCACCCAGCCCGAAAGCCGGGCCTGGTGAAACGTGAAGGCCATCAGCCCGTCGGCGCGCAGCACCCGGCGGCATTCCCGCCACACGCCCGCAATGCCCTGCCTGAATTTTTCGGGGGCCGCACTCTGCACGTCCGCCCCGCTCCGGGTGGTCACGCTACCGGCCGGATAGCCGGGGAACGGCATGAGCTCCCGGAGCCAGGCGTGGAAGAAATCCGCCAGCTCGGAGTAGTGCACGTTATCCATGTACGGAGGATCGGTGACGATGAGGTCGACCGACCGATCGGGCAGGTCGGTGCGCGACGAGTCACCTGTGCGCAGGTACATCAGCCCGGGGGCCGGCCCGCGGCTCGGCCAGGCGCTGGTCACCGCCGCCTCGGTGGGCAGCGAGATCCCGCCGATCCGGCGGACGCCCTGGGCGGAGACGACCTGGTCGGTCGGGGAGGTCTTGTAGGCGTGGGCCCGGAGGAGCCGGGCCCGGTAGAGCGTCGAGAACGACCCGGACGACGCCGGAGTTCCCCACGGGTGGGCCTCGAGCGGCGTCCGCTCCGGTTTCAGGATGTGGTGACTGAACATGTGCCGGACGGCGCCCGTCCCCTCGCCCTTGAACGAGCAGAACATGTTGTTGAACTCGAGGACTCCCGAGAAGAGCGCCGCGATGGCCTCGCGCTCGGGCTCGCCCGCGGGCAGGCCGCGGATCGCGGCCGCCAGCAGCCCGAGCGAGTAGAGCTGCCGGTCGTTGAAGAACTGCCGCCAGGTGGTGTACCCCCAGCGGATCGCCTGGCGGGTGTTCTCGCCGTCCTCGAGCTGACCGCGCGGCAGGACCAGCCGGGGTCCGGCAGCGCCGAGCAGCTCGGAGCACTCCCGGTAGACACGCCGGTCGAAGTCGGTGATGGCCTCGTAGCGCTTGCGCCCGTCGGCACCCAGGACGAGCTTGGCGTACATCTCGTGCTGGGGAGGCCGGCCCGCGAGGGCGTCAAGCACCCTGGAGGCGTGCCCGCCCGCGCAGGT
>DASYXX010000876.1:0-2665 GCA_035934395.1 Streptosporangiaceae bacterium | reverse complement strand
CAGGCTCGACTTGCCCGACCCCGACAGCCCGGTGAACACGATCAGCGCGTCACGCGGCAGGTCCAGCGAAACGTCCTTCAGGTTGTGCTCGCGCGCACCACGGACGACGAGACGATCAGCCACTTTGTACTCAGTTCTCCGGTTTGGACAGCGATCTTCTTCGGGGTTCCTGGGTAAGGGGGCGCGTCGCCATCGTATCCGTGGGGTCTGACAAAACGAGGTGCTTCGCCGGGCACCGTCGCCACCCGCACGCCAACGTCCTGGCGGCCCCCAGCATTCCCCTAAGCTGCCCACGTGGATGTGAGCGAGCGGGAGAGGGAGCGAGCATGACGTACACGGGCGATGTCAGCGTCGGCGGGCCGGCCGACACCAGGGAGCTTCCCGGCCTCACGATCACCAAGGTGGCCGTCGGCCCCATGGACAACAACGCCTACCTGCTGCGGTGCTCCAGCACCGGGGAGCTCCTGCTTATCGACGCCGCGAACGAGGCCGACACGCTGCTGCGGCTGATCGGCGGTACCCCGCTGTCCAGGATCGTCACCACGCACCAGCACTGGGATCACTGGCAGGCCCTGGCGGCCGTCCAGCGGGCCACCGGCGCGACGACCTTCGCCCACCCCGATGACGCGGACGCGCTGCCGGTCACGGTCGCCGAGCGGGTCCGGCACGGCGACACGGTCAGCGTGGGTGACTGCGAGCTGTCCGTCATCCACCTGCGCGGTCACACGCCGGGCAGCATCGCGCTGCGCTACGACGCCAGCGGCCGGCTCGCCGACGCGCCGCACCTGTTCACCGGCGACTCGCTGTTCCCCGGCGGGCCCGGCAACACCGAGCACGACCCGAAGCGGTTCGGCCAGCTCATGGACGACCTCGAGGAACGGGTGTTCGCCCCGCTGCCTGACGGCACCTGGATCTACCCCGGCCACGGCAAGGACACCACGCTCGGCGTGGAGCGCCCGCACATTCCGGAATGGCGCGCCCGGGGCTGGTGACGTCCCGCCGCAGTCGCCTGGCCGTTCCCGCTCGAGGGAGCCGTTCCGTTATCGATCGTGGTCTTTGGCCGCCGCGATCACGGGCCGCATAGCCTGGCGGCCATGGACTCCCGGTGCGACGTCGTGGTCGTGGGCGCGGGCCTGCTCGGCCTGGCCAGCGCGCGTGCCCTGGCCCGGCGCGGCCGAGCGGTCATCGTGCTGGAGCAGGCGGAGATCGGCCATGAGGCGGGCGGGTCGAAAGGCAGCTGCCGCGTGTTCCGGCTTGGCTACGAGGACCCCTGGTACGTGGCCCTGGCCAGGCGCGCCCGCGAGCCGTGGGCCGAGCTCGAGGACGAGTGCGGCCGGCAGCTGCTGCGGCCGACGCCGCAGCTCACGTTCGGGCCGGGCCTGGACGCGGTGCGCGAGGCCATGCAGAGCGCGGGCGCGCCCTGTGAGGTGCTGCCGGCCGGGGAGGCGGCGGCCAGGTTCCCCGGGGTAAGGATCGGCGGCCCGGCCCTGCTGGAGCCCGAATCGTGCGTGATCAGCGCGGACGGGGCCCTGCGCGCGCTGGCGGCCGGGGCGGGCGAGGTCCGCACCGGGGTCACGGTCACCGCGGTCGGCGACGACGGCCGCCGGGTGACGGTCCGGACCGGCACGGGCTCGGTGACCGCCGGGGCCGCGGTCGTCTGCGCCGGGCCGTGGACCGGCCGGCTGCTGGCGGGCACCGGCATCACGGTCCCGGCGGCCGCGACGCAGGAGCAGGTCGGCTACCTGGCCCCGGCCCCGCCCTCGATGCCGATCTTTATCTGCTACGACACCGAGGTTCCGTACGGGCTGCCGGTCCCCGGCTCGGCGTTGTACAAGATCGGCTTCCACCACGGCGGGCCGCCGGCCGATCCCGCCCGTCAGGACCAGCGCCCCGACGAGCAGCTGAGCGCGCAGCTCTCTTGCATGGCGCGCCGGTACCTGCCGGGGCTGGGCCCGGAGCTGGCCCAGACCGAGCGCTGCGTTTACGACAACAGCCCGGACGAGGACTTCATCGTGGACCGGGTCGGCCGCGTCGTGATCGGGAGCGGGACGTCCGGGCACGGGTTCAAGTTCGGGCCGCTGCTGGGCGAGTGGCTCGCGGACCTGGCCGATGGGCGCGACGCCGGTGCTTCCGCGGCCCGCTTCGCGCTGGGCCGGTTCGGTGCCGGGGCGCCGAGGTCCGCGTCAGCGAGGCGTACACGATCAGGTTGCTGAGGTAGTGCCCGGTGGCGAAGTCGAACTCGCCGCCGCAGGTGATGAGGCGGAGCTGGGCGGTCGGCGCCGGCCCGTAGACCGCGGCCGTGGGAAAGTCGCTTTTCGCGTACGACCGCACCGCGGTGACCCGGAACACGGCCAGCGAGCCGTCCGCCCGCCGCACGTACACCAGGCGGCCCCGGTGCAGCAGGCGGAGCCGGAAGAACACCCCGGGCGCGGTCTCCGAGTCGATGTGGCCGACGATCACCGCGGCGCCGATCGCGCCGGGCCGCGAGCTGCCGGTGTACCAGCCGGCGACCGAGGTATCGGCGGGGACCTGCAGGGCGCCGGAGGCGGTGAGCCCCAGGCGCACGAGCCCGCTGCGGACGCCGATGGACGGGATGATGAGACCGGTCGGCTGGGGCACCGCGCGCGCCGTCGGCAGGGGCGCGGCCGCCTGGCTGCCGAGCGGC
>DASYXX010000854.1:0-4789 GCA_035934395.1 Streptosporangiaceae bacterium | reverse complement strand
TCGGCGCCGAGTCGGGCGACCTCCTCGAGCACCTCCGGCAGCGGCCGGTCCTGGGCGAACAGCTCATCAATGTGGCAGCGGATACGGTCAGTGGGCGATACTCGTGCTGGCACGGGCGTGGTCCTTCCCTTCGATGACTTGGCGGTCTTGAAGGGAACCTACGCCCGTCGTCTTCATTTACACCCGATCTTGGACGCGACCTTCGCTCCCGATGGGAGCGAACACGCTCGATGACGTTCGGCGCATGCGATTGCTCGATGAGCGAGCGAAGCTCCTCACGGCCACGATCACCCGCATTCTCAGGGACCCTGAGAGCGATGACGACGACGCGATGAGCGAGGCGCGGACGCTCCGCGACGCGGTGGCCGACTACCCGCCGGATTGCTCGCAGCATCCGCTCGGCAACTAGCCGGTAACCGAGTAACGTGACGCTCGTCACGCGCGGTTTGCGCGTTAGGAGAGGAAACGCGCCATGACAGAACTGCCAAAACGAGTGCCAAGACAGCAGATGAGAGACGCGCTGGAGAACGCCGTGCGAGAGCGTTTGGAGCGCGAGGCGCGCGGCGAGCATGAGCCTCTGGGGGACTGGCCCGACGGCCCACCCCCGCAAGAGGACATAGACGCCACGGAACGCTACCTCGCCGCGTTCCGCGCGTGGCATGAGAAGTACGTCGGTCCGGTCAGCGATGCTGAGTACAAGCGAGTGAGAGCCGACCACGGGCTGGCGTAGGCCACCCCTAAGACGCGCGACCCCGGCTAGGCGGCCTCTTCCCGGCCTAGGGGGAAGCGCGGCGAGACCCCCGAGCTACCCCCCGAGCTTGGGGGTCTCGTCATGTCTGACCTGCGACGTTGCCTAGTTGACTTGTTAGGTTGTACTGTCCAGGAAGATCGCGAACAGCGCCACGCAGGCGGCCGCCAGCGTCAGCGCCCGCACCCTGCCGCTGGCAGCCGGGGCATGTGCCTGCGTGATGGTCATGACGTCCTCTGTTGCGTGCTCTCGCCGGCGGGTTGCCGCCGGTCCGCCCCGATGATCAGCACTAGCCGGGAGGCCAGCCCGGCGCTGATCACCCGGGCGCCGATGAAACCGGCGCGGGCCAGCGAGGCGGTCCAGGTGGCCGCGTCAGCGGCTCCGGCGTGCTTGCCGCCCCCGAGCCGGCGGATGACCGAGCGGACCGGCCGGATAGCGGGAACTACGCCGTCAGGCATAACCCGTGGGTCTACATCCCGGCCGAGGCCGCCGCCTGCCGCCGGGCCGCGCGCACACGAGCTGAACCCGGTCGAGCTGGCGTGGTCGCGCCTCAACAGATCACCCGCCAGCCTGGCCAGACGCAACATCAGCCAGCTAACGGCGCTGGTGGTGTCCGCGGCGGGATCTGCCAGAGCGGTCTGGTAACTGGAAGACGGTGTACAACCGGCACTGGCGCTGGTCAGCGGCCGGGGTCTGGGAGAACCGGGACACAGGATAGGCCGGCCCGCCGGTCACGGCCCGCCGCACGCGCCGCTGCGGCCGCGGCTGCCGCGAGCATCACCAGGCCGGCGATCACATATAGGTTCCAGCCGATTATCTGGAGCCCGTGCAGGTGGTATTTCTGGTTCGGCCCGGACGGGCCGGGGAAGAACCCGAGAAGCCCGCGCGGCACGAAGGCGAGCGGCCCGGTCCACCGCCAGGGCCAGTCGCCGAACACGACGGCGACCTCGGCCGCCGCCGCTGCCTGCACCCACCGGGCGGCACCGCGGGCGCGCTGCGCGGCCTCGGCGAGCACGACGAGCACCGGCACGATCCAGACCCAGTGGTGATCCCAGCTGATCGGGGAGACCAGCACCCCGGTCAGCGTGCAGGTGACCCAGCCGGCCACTGGCTGCCCGCAGCGGTACAGCACAGCAGCGGCGGTCAGGCCTACGGCCGCGACGACCGGCGACCGCAAGCCATGCCGGCGTCGCCTGGCGCACCGATCCGTCCGCGCGGGCCACCATGGCGAACAGGGACTGGTTCACCAGCCACGCGGCGTCGCCGACCTTGCCAGCCTGCAGGAAGTATCCGGTCCACCACCACCGGCCGGACGCGCCGGGCAGGAAGGCGAACCCGGCCGCCACGGTGCCCGCGAAGGCTGTCGAGGCGACCGTTGCCTGCCGCAGCTTCCCGCAGAGCACCAGGTACGGGATGAAGATCAGCGGCGTCAGCTTGATCCCGGCCGCCAGGCCGATGCCGACGCCCTTCCACCACCGCCGGTCAGGCTGGCACAGATCCCAGACGATCAGGGCCATCAACAGCAGCTCGATCTGGCCGAGCCCCAGCCCGTGCGGCACCGGCTCGGTCCACAGCGCGACCGCGGTGAGCCCGGCCGTCGCAGTCACCCGGCCCCGGCCAGCGCGGCCCAGCGCGCCGAGCGTCAGCCAGATGCCTCGCCGACACTTTCGTGCCATGGCCAGTGCCCGCCGCTGTCCTTGCGGCTGCCTCACCGCAGCCGGCGGCGGGACCCGGGAGGGCTAGCGGCGACCTTGCGGCGCAGAGAGCGGGACGGACCCAGCCCCGCGGCGGCGGGTGATCAGGCCCTCGGCTGCCAGCGCGTCCAGGGCCCGGCTCGCCGTCGCACGCGACACGTCGTATGCGCGGGCGAGGTCCTGCTGGCCGGGGACCCGGGCACCAGGCGGCAGCCTGGCGGCCCGGATCGCCGCCCGCAGCAGCTGCGCCAGCTGGGCCGACAGAGGCCATTCCGAGGCCGGATCGACGGTCACCGGCGGCCTGCCCGCGGGCGCGTGCCGGTGCCCGGGCACGGCACCATGATGCGGCGCACACTGGTCATAGTCACCTGAGCACGGCGAGGGTGCCGGTTTCCGGGCATCTCACTAACGCAATCCATGTCGCTGCCGCCACTGTTACATCAGCTGTTCCTGAAGCCTCAGCGCAACCCGCCACGAGCGCCCGGCCGGGCGGGCCTGATCCGGATCTCGCCGCGGTGATGCGGGCCTGTGGGCGCACCATGGGCGCCGTCGGCGCCGCGGCCGGGCCCTTCTTAGGCGACCTGGACATCACCACCGCCCAGATGCGGGTGCTCGGCCAGCTCAAGCACCACGGCCGGATGACCGGCCGCGAGTTCGCCGCCCGGCTGGGCGTGACGCCGGCCACGGTGATCCCCCCGACCGGCTGGAAGAACGCGGCTACCTGCGCCGCGTGCCCCGACCACGCCGACCGGCGCCTGACCTGGCTCGAACTCTCCCCCGCTGGGAAGGAGTTCTTCCGCGGCTTGTGGCTGGCCGCCGGCAAGACCGTCGCCCGGGCGATCGCCCAGTTCACACCCCAGGACCCGCAGACCCTAGCACGCCTGCTCAACCAGATCGCCGGCCAGCTCGAACACGCCTATCAGGCGCCCGGCCCGGGCAGCGGTCCCTGACCGACGTCGCAACGACCAACAGGCCAGGGCGGGCGATCTCAAACCCGGCGGGCAGCCTCGACAGGCAGCCCCTAACTGATCATGCGGCTGACCAGGACGAACCCGCAAGGAGGCGACGCGTGGATCTTTCGCGTCCGGCCGCGGGTCTTGGCCGAGCCGACGCGCCGATCTTGCAACCAGAATGCCCAGTTATGCACGACAACATCGGCGCGAAGTCCATACTTCCGCGCCGCGCAGAACGGCGGATATCGTGCATCTGCCGCTGAGCCGCCCAGTCACTGAGAGTGACCCGGGCCTCCGGGGGCAACGTGCGAGCGGAACGATGCTCTTATGTTTGTCAAGGGACCGGATGATGTTTCGGTGTCCGCAGTTCTGGGGCGCGGGCCACTCCGGGTGGGAGGGCAAGCTCTTATTAGGTCACGCCCAGCAGGTCAGAGAGATGAGGCCGGGGACGGCCGACGGATCGTTCGAAGGCCAGCAGCTTCGCGGCAGCCGAATACTGGGTCAGGCCGTCCCCGGGGTATGCGGGTCAGTCGGCGGCCGGGCGCAGGTGGGGGTATACCTCGCGGGCGACGTAGCGCTTCAGGCAGCGGATGATCTCGGCCTTCGACTTTCCTTCTTTCGTGCGGCGTTCGACGTAGGCGCGGGTGGCGGGGTCGGAGCCCATGCGGGTGAACGCGATCCGCCACAGGGCATGGTTGGCCTGGCGGTCGCCGCCGGGGTTGAGCCGGTGGCGGGTGACCTTCCCCGACGATGCGGGGATGGGGGCGGCCGCGCACAGGTGCGCCCAGGCGGCCTCGGAGCGGAGCCGCCCGGGGTGGTCTCCGGCCGCGATGAGCAGCAGCGCCCCGGTGCTGGGCCCGGCCCCGTAGAGGGCGAGGAGCCCGGGGGCACGGGCGGTGACCAGGGGGACGATGAGCTCGTCGAGGCGCTCGAGCTGGCCGTCCAGGAACACCGCGCGCCGTCCCAGCTCGCGCAGCGCAACCCGGGTGGCATGGCCGGGGACGTCGCCGGGGCGGGGCCGCAGCGACGCGATCCCGGCCACCAGGGCAGCCGCGGTGTGCTTGGCGAACCGGGCCCGCAGATCATCAGGGCCGGTCAGGATCAGTGCCCTGGCCTGGTTGATCGTCCGGGTGCGGCACTGCCCGCGCCGGTGGCTGGTGATGTCACGGTATCTCCCTGGGATCATGGGGCACGTCCCTGGCGGCCGTGCGAGCTTTCGCTACGAATCCAGGCTCGCTATCAGGCAGGTGAGAGGCCGTCACCGGGTCCCGGTGATTCGCCGCCTCGGGATAACGCCGGGCAGGATGGGATCGCGGCGGCGGCGCGTGCGTGACAGTGCAACAGAACCGAGGCCTCACCCGCCGTTGACAGTAGGTGCGCTGGCCTGATACCGA
>DASYXX010000823.1:0-4583 GCA_035934395.1 Streptosporangiaceae bacterium | reverse complement strand
TGGGCCGATCTCGTCGGCCAGGTGCGGATCGTCGGCACCCGCCTGCGCGGCATGGGCGTGCGCCCGGGCGACCGGGTCGCCTCCTACCTGCCGAACATCCCGCAGGCGGTCATCGCGATGCTCGCCACCACCAGCATCGGGGCGATCTGGACGGGCTGCTCGCCGGACTTCGGCTGGCGCGGGGTGCTTGACCGGTTCCTGCAGCTCAGGCCAAGGGTCCTGTTCTGCGCCGACGGCTACACCTACGGCGGCAAGACCTTCGACCGACGCGGCGAGCTGCGGAAGATCGCCGCGGGCCTGGACGGCCTCGAGCACGTCGTCCGCGTGCCGCTGCCGGGCCAGCCACGCGGCGCGGGCGAGGGCGACGACCTTGGCGCGGGCGGCCCCGGGGCGCCCCAGGTGGTGTCGTGGGACGTGCTGCTCGATCACCCGGCGGTGCCCGCGGCGGAGTTCGCGTTCGAGCAGGTCCCGTTCGACCACCCGCTGTGGATCCTGTTCTCCTCCGGCACCACCGGCCTGCCAAAGGCGATCGTGCACAGCCACGGCGGGATCCTGCTGGAGCAGATGAAGCTGCAGGTCCTGCACATGGACCTGCGCGCGGGCGACCGGATGTTCTTCTTCACCACGTCCGGCTGGATGATGTGGAACTTCCTGGTCAGCTCGCTGCTGGTCGGGGTCTGCCCGGTGCTCTACGACGGCAGCCCGGCCCATCCCGGCCTGGACGTGCTGTGGCGGATCGCGCAGGACTGCGGGGTGAGCTTCTTCGGCGCCAGCCCGGCCTACGTGGACATGATGGCGAAGGCCGGGATCGTTCCCGCCGCGATGTTCGACCTGTCGGGGCTGCGGGCCATCATGCCCGCGGGCTCGCCGGTCTCGGCCGAGTGCACCGCGTGGTTCTACGAGAACGTCAAGCCCGACGTGTGGGTCTGCAGCGGCAGCGGCGGGACCGACGTCTGCACCGGTTTCGTCGGGGGCGTGCCGACGCTGCCGGTCTACGCCGGCGAGATCCAGGCGCCGCACCTGGGGGTGGCGGCGTACGCGTTCAACCGCCAGGGCGAGCCCGTCGTGGACGAGGTCGGCGAGCTGGTGATCACCGAGCCCATGCCGTCGATGCCGGCACGGTTCTGGGGCGACCCCGGCGACCTGCGTTACAAGGAATCGTATTTCTCCGACTTCCCCGGGGTCTGGCGCCAGGGCGACTTCTTCCGCATCAACAAGCGCGGCGGATGCTTCGTGCTCGGCCGCTCCGACGCCACCTTGAACCGCCATGGCGTCCGCATCGGCACGGCCGAGATCTACGCCGTGCTGGCGTCGGTCGACGAGGTCGCCGACGCGCTCGTCGTCAACCTCGACCTGCCCGGCGGGCGGTTCTTCATGCCGCTGTTCGTCCAGCTGGCCGGCGGGCTCCGGCTCGACGACGAGCTGCGTGACAAGATCCGCGACCGGCTGCGGCGCGAGTACACGCCGCGGCACGTGCCCGACCGGATCGTCCAGGTGCCCGATATCCCGGTCACGCTCACCGGGAAGAAGATGGAGGTGCCGGTGCGAAGGATCCTGCTCGGCGCGTCGGCGGACGAGGCGGCCAACCGCAACGCCATGGCCAACCCGGCCTCGCTCGACTTCTTCGCCGCCTACTCGGCGGCTCAGCAGGACTACCGGACCGGCTGAAGGAGGACCCCCGTGACCGCAGCAGGCAGTTTCCCGCTCCCCTCGCAGATCGCCGACGTTCCTGGCGCCGAGGGCTGGCGGTCGATGTACCCCTACTTCACGCGATTCCAGCCCGGGGACGACAACCGATTCTGGTTCTACAACGCGATGCACTTCCCCGAGCCGATGCCGGCGTTCGACGTGGTGACGGCGGAGATCCCGTACACCGCGATCGGCGCGAACACCGCGCGGGTGTTCTGCTTCCCCACCACGCTCGGCATCGAGCACCGGATCGTCAACGGACGGATCTACATCACGGCGATCCCGGTCACCGACCCGGCCGAGATCGAGCGCAGGCTCGAGACGTTCCAGCTGCGGGCGGGCCACTACTACGAGAACTGGGACCAGCTCTACGAGGGCTGGAAGACCCGGATGGCGGACCTGATCGGCGAGATCGAGGCCATCAGGGTGCCCGAGCTCCCCGAGCTCGACGACGCGGACGTGGTGATGAGCTCGACCGGCGTCGCGCAGAACCATTACGTGCGCGAGAACTATCACCGGTGCCTGGACCTGTACTCCAGGATGTGGCACCACCATACCGAGTTCCTCATGCTCGGCTACGGGGCCTACGTGGTGTTCTTCGAGTTCTGCAAGCAGGCGTTCCCCGAGATACCCGACCAGATGGTCGCGCGCATGGTCGCGGGCATCGACGTGATCATGTACCGCCCCGACGACGAGCTGCGCCGCCTGGCCCGGCTGGCCGTCGACTGCGGGGTCGACGACCTGTTCGCCGAGGGATGCTCGCCTGAGGCGGTCCTGGCCGCCCTGGCCGAGCGCGGCGAGGCGGGGAAGCGCTGGCTGGAGGCGTTCGAGGAGGCCCGCTACCCCTGGTTCCACGTGTCCACCGGGGACGGCTTCTACCACCACCACCGAAGCTGGAACGACAACCTCACGGTGCCGTTCGCGGCGCTGCCGCGCTACGTGCGGCAGCTGCGCGCGGGCGAGGCGCTCGACCGCCCCACCCGGGCCCTGCGCGAGGAGCGGGAGCGCATCGTCGCCGAGTACCGGAGCCTGCTCCCCGGCGACGACGAGCGCGCGGCGTTCGACCAGATGCTCGGGCTCGCGCGGGTCGTGTTCCCCTACGTGGAAGACCACAAGTTCTACTGCGAGCACTGGTTCACCACCCGGTTCTTCGGCAAGATCCGCGAGTTCGGCGAGCTGCTGGCCAGGCGGGGCGTGCTCGAGGAGGCCGAGGACGTCTTCCAGCTGCACCACACCGAGGTCGACCAGGCGCTCGCCGACGTGATGCTGGCCTGGGCAGCGGGCGGTCAGCCGCTGGGCGCGGCCCACTTCCGGCCGGTCATCGCCGAGCGGAAGCGGATGCTCGAGGTGCTGGCGGGCTGGTCGCCGCCGCCCGCCATCGGCCCGGTGCCCGAGGCGCTCAACGACCCGGCCGTGCGCATGCTCTGGGGCGTGACCGCGGAGACGCTGGCCACCTGGGCCGCGGCCGCCACGAGCGACGGCGCGGAGATCCGCGGGTACGCGGCCTCGCCGGGCGTCGTCGAGGGCGTGGCCCGGGTGCTGCGCAGCGTCAACGAGATCGGCCAGATCCGCGACGGCGAGATCCTCGTCTGCCCGGTGACGGCGCCGAGCTGGGCCCCGGTGTTCGGCAAGATCAAGGCGGCCGTGTCGGACATCGGCGGCACGATGTCGCACGCCGCGATCGTGGCCCGCGAGTACGGGATGCCCGCGGTCGTCGGCACCGGGCACGCCACCAAGCGGATCACCACCGGCCAGCGGGTCCGCGTCGACGGCGACCGCGGGATCGTCACCATCGTGGGCTGACATGGCGCGTCGGCTGCCGGTGCATCACGTGGACGGGGCGTCACGCCGCCTAGGGCCCGCTGATGGTCGGCGCGCGCCCGTGATCGCTACCGAAAAGGGGTCAGAGACCGCTGTGAGACGGGCAGAACCGCGCCCGTCGGGGTCATCCGCCGCCAGGCGGGCGACCCGCGCCTCGCTCTGTGCTGCTGGCGGGGCAGACGAGGCCAACGTGACAAATGTGCCAGGCCCACCCGCCGTCGGGCAGCCGACGGCGGGTCGTTATGCGGCTTTCGCCGGTTCCCGGGCGGGCTGGCCGTGTGGTCGATGGGCCATTCACCCCCCTAGAGGGTGGTCGATGGCCCATCGACCCCAATGCCCCGGGGCGCGCTTATGAGGGGGGAGGGGCTGGTCTGCGGGCTCGGGGAGGTGGGAGCTGGGGACCGGGCGACGGTCGGGGGCAAGGGGGCCAGCCTCGGTGAGCTGTGCCGGGTCGGCATCCCCGTTCCGGCGGGTTATGTGGTGACCGTCGCGGCGTTTGAGCGGTCGCTGCGGTCGCTCGACCCGGCGGGGGAGATCCGCCGCGAGATCGAGGAGCTGCCGGCCGATGACACCGCCGCGATCGCGCGGGTCAGCGCGGGCGCCCGGGCCCGGATCGCCGGGGCGGAGCTCGCGGGGGACGTGCGCGAGGAGATCGCCGCGCGCTACCGCCGGCTGGGCGACGACGCGGTCGCGGCGGATGGTGGCAGCCGGGACAGCGACGCGGAGTGTGACGCGGGGACGTACGGTAGCGCGGAGCACGGGGCGGCGGTCGCGGTACGGTCGAGCGCGACGGGGGAGGACGGGGCCGAGGCGAGCTTCGCGGGGCTGCAGGACACCTATCTGTGGGTGTGTGGCGAGCAGGCGCTGGTCGACCAGGTGCGCAGGTGCTGGGCGAGCCTGTACAACGCGGAGGCGGTGGGCTACCGGCGGCGGATGAGGATCGGCGAGCGGGGTCTCGCGATGGCCGTCGTGGTCCAGCGCATGGTCGAGCCGCGCTGCGCCGGGGTCATGTTCACCTGCAGCCCCACGACCGGCGACCGCTCGGTGGTCAGCGTGGAGGCCTGCTGGGGCCT
>DASYXX010000327.1:0-1920 GCA_035934395.1 Streptosporangiaceae bacterium | reverse complement strand
TGCGGCGGCCGGTCGCGTGGACGGCCTGGACGAATTCGATGTCCTCCCAGGCGTTGGTCGAGGTCCGGTCGAGCGGCTTGTCGTCTGCCAGCAGGTCGGCGAGTTCGGGAAGCGTGGGCTGTCCCCGGCCTGTGGCGACGTTGATGGTCGAGTGCACGACCGGGACCCCGAAGGTCTTGACGGTCCTGACCGTCGAGACGGCGTTCTTGAGCAAGAGCGCGCGATCCATCGACCGGACCGCGCCTATCTGGGCGGGCTGGTAGTCGATGAGCAGGAATGCTGCGTTTTCCGGCGTGAGGAGATGGTCGGCGATCGGGTCGCGGACGGGGGCACTGGTCATGGGAGCGACACCTTCTCGTTGCAGGGTCCGGGTGCGCCCGAAGCTAGCGCCCATCACGGTGAGCGGCTGTCACCTGATTCTGGTGAATTGGGGTGGGCTATGAGCTGGCGGACCTCGAGCAGGTCCGCGAGCGGCCGGTCACCGCGCAGCTATCTACTATCACGCATAGAGTCGGCCGCCGATTCAGGCGGCCCGCGAATCAAATTATGCTCGCAAGAGGCTGGTTGGGCCGGTTAGTGAACGAAACCTCCTTACTACCCGTGATAGTAGATGTGGTAACGAACACGGATGCACCCCACAGCGACCTGCCTGACGACGCGGACGGCGCGATCCGCCAGCTCTACTCCGACCACGCCGAGGCTTTGCTCAGCTACGCGCGGCGGTTCTGCCTAGACCAGCCCGGCGCCGATGACATCGTTCAGGACACCTTCATTCGCGCCTGGCGGCACCTGCCGCAGCTCCGCGCTGACGGCCGGCCGATCCGGCCATGGCTGCTCCGGGTCGCCCGCACCCTGCTGACCGACGCCGACCGGGCCGCCCGGGCGCGGCCGGTCACAGTCCCGGCAGCGTCGGCCGAAGACCCGGGGGACGAGTCAACACTGGGCCAGGTCCTCGACCGGCAGCTCCTCTGCGACGCCCTGCAGCGCCTGTCCCCCGCGCACCGGAACGTGCTGGTGGAGACCTTCTACCACGGCGGAACCACGGCCGTCGTCGCCCGCCGGCTCGGGATACCGCACGGCACGGCCCGGTCGCGACTGCACTACGCGCTGCACGCGCTGCGCGCGCACCTGCAAGAC
This sequence comes from Streptosporangiaceae bacterium, assembly GCA_035934395.1. Taxonomy (GTDB): domain Bacteria; phylum Actinomycetota; class Actinomycetes; order Streptosporangiales; family Streptosporangiaceae; genus JASHPR01. The sequence goes on along the minus strand of DASYXX010000327.1, from coordinate 783 downwards.
CAGTACGCGGCTGCGTGCCCGTGAACCACCGCGGGCCCGGGCCTGTGCCGAACGAGGGCGCTGATGCCGGACCGAAGCCAGCGTGGGCCGAAGGCCGGGCCGCGCGGCGCCTGATCGCTCTGCTGCTGCTGGCCGCGGCGGCCCTGGACCTGGCCCGCTGCTGCCTGGTGACGGCGACCGCCAAGCACCCGGCGCCAGCCGCCGGGCTGGTAGCGGCCGGGCTCGCCGCCGCCGCGCTGAGCATCTGGACCGCGCGTGGGCACCTGCGCCGGCGGCGCTGGCCGGCCTGGGCCGCCGTCCTTATCGGCGCGGCGTCGGCGCCGCAGGCCGCCGCATCCGGCTTCGGCGCCCCGTACACGATCCCCGACACTGCCACCGCCATTCTCGGGATCCTGCTGGCCGTCACGGTTCTGGCCAGCGTCGGCCACATCACGCCGGGCCGGCACACCGAGAACCCCTGCGTCACCGACAAGGAGGCCCGCTGATGCCCCGGCCAACCGCACCAGCACAAGACGTCGAAGGAACTGCCCCCTCGCGCCGGGCCAGCCGTCCGCGGCCCGGCCCGCGGGCCGACCGTAACGTGCCAGCGGCGCGAACGCCCCGACGGCCGGCTGATGACATCCAGACCAGCCGCGGCGACCACGACGGCACCGAGCTGACAGCCGACGACTATGGGCTGTTCGGCCCGGGGTCGGCGACCTGGCAGCTTATGGGAGAGCCAATCCTGTGGGTGGCCGGGATCCGTGCCCTGTACCTGCAGGCGCTGGATCCCAAGACGATGTT
>DASYXX010000773.1:0-2356 GCA_035934395.1 Streptosporangiaceae bacterium | reverse complement strand
CGCAGGGCACCCGGGCAGTGCGACCCGGGTGCCCTGCACGCTGTGGGGTTCGTCAGGGCGGTCCGCAGCCTGACCCGACCGGGCGATGGCCGTGCCACCGCCCGGACGCCGCGTTGAACGCGATAACGACGCCGTGGCCGCCCGGCCCGGGGCCCGACGGGGACGGCCGGGAACCCGAGGCCGGGCTAGCCACCTGGCTGGCGGCGGGCGCGACATAGACCGGAACGCTCGCCGCGCCGCCATGCTCCGGCGTCCTCAGCGTGATCACAATGGCGGCCGCGGTGAACGCGGTGGCCGTGAGGGCCGAGGCCCTGGCGAGTGTGATCATCGTGGTGGTCTCCTTCGCGCCGCCGAGGCCACAGCGATGGCGCCGGGCAGGTCGTTACTGCCGTAGGAGTCCCGAGGGCGGCGAAGGCCAACAGCTTTTCCGGAAGAATTCCGCGGAATCCGGCGACGCTAACCAGGGGCCGGCTCAGCCCCGGAACATGTCTCCGAGGATCCCGCCCACGGCGCCGGCGCCGGCCGCGTCCGCCTGCTGGCCGGCCTGCGGCAGATACTGCGATATCGCCTGAGCCAGGACCGCCAGCGGCATTGACTGGAGCCACACTCGCCCCGGGCCGGTCAGCGCGACCAGGTGGAAGCCGTCGCCGCCGAAGAAGGCGTTGGCGATCCCCGGCATCCTGGTGACGGTGAACTGGACGCTGCCCTGGAACATGCCGACGTGACCAGGATGAACGAGCAGCGTCTGGCCGGGCGGCAGGTCATAGGTCGTGAGCTCGCCGGACAGCTCGATCCAGGCGGTGCCCTGGCCTTCCAGCTTCTGCAGCACGAAGCCGTCGCCGCCCCACATGCCGCCGCGGAACGTCTGCTGCAGCCCCACGCTGGGGACGATGCCCGGCGTTCCGCAGAGCCAGCCGTGCCGGTGCACGAAGTACGCGTCGCCCGGGGTGATTTCCACGGGCATGATGTGACCGGGCACCTTGGCCGCGAACGTGATCGCGCCGGGGCCCTCGTAACGGGTCACGAACAGGCCGCCACCGCCGAGGACCCGCTTGAGGCCCTGCATGAACCCCCCGCCGCCCGCGCCGCCGCCGGCGTTCATCGTCTGGGACATCTGGATGGTGTCCGTCATCCACGCCAGCTCGCCGTGGGCCGACACGACGGCCTCGCCGTGGCCCAGCGTCACGACCAGGATGGGCATCGTCGTGCCCTTGATCTCGGCCTGCATGAGATGCCCCTCCCGGTAGGCGGGCGACCTATAGATACATCCTGAAGTTTACGAATGATCCGGTCGGTGCCGGCATCCGCTCAGTCCTGCGGCGCGGCCGGCGCGAACTGACCGGGAGCCCGGCCCCGGCCCGGCGGGCCCGCGTAGGCCTGGGCGAAGCTGAGCCAGTGGTCGGCATCGGGACCGCGGGCCACCAGACCCAGGTCGTCGCGATGGCGCCGCTGGGTGACCAGCAGGCAGAAATCCAGCAGCGGGCCGCTGACGCCCTGGGCAGCGTCCTCGGGTCCCCACACCCAGGCCCGCCCGCCGGGCGAGGAGAGCTCGACCCTGAACTCCTCGGCCGGAGGGGTGAGACCCCGGGCGAGGTAGGCGAAGTCCCTGGTCCGTACCCCCAGCCGGGCCACGTGCACGATCCGGTCGGTGTCCGGTCGCTCGACGCCGAGCGTGTCGCGGACGTCCTGGCCGTGCGCGAACAGTTCCATCAGCCGGGTGGTGGCCAGGCTGGCCGGCGACATCGGCTCCACGATCCACGGCACCCGCTCCCCGGCAGGCATCGCGCCGAGCGCGTCACGCAGGCCGGAGCGGGCTTCCCGCCAGCGCGAGAGCAGCTGCCCCGGCGCCTCGGCCACGACCCCGGCCGCCCCGGCCGTCACGGTCGCGTCGAAGTCGTCGGCCAGCTCCGCCCGCCGCAGCGCGAAGGCCTGCGCATCCGTCGCCGCCAGCGTCGCGAGCCGGTCCGAGGAGGCCAGGTGCCCGATCTGGTGAGCGATGGTCCAGCCTGGCGCCGGCGTGGCGAGCCGCCACCGGTCCTCGCCGATGCCGGACACCAGGCGGTCGAGGTCATCGCCCTCAGCGCCCAGGTCGGCCAGGACCTCATCGATGATCGCCACCGGCTCCTCCCTCCGTCCGTTCCGTCGGGGGAATTCTCTCACCGGCGCCAGAAAATCCACGGCTTGGTCAATTGACGGCCAAGAGACGGGCCGCGGAGGTTAAGGCGACCCGATGCGGCGGGGATGAAGGCCGGGAAGGGGGAGCGGAATGATCAGGCGCGCGGCCGACGTTATGGCCTCGCTCGGGGGCGGTGACCTGGCCATACTGGAACGGGCGCCGCAGGAGCGCGCGCGGTTC
>DASYXX010000771.1:0-6124 GCA_035934395.1 Streptosporangiaceae bacterium | reverse complement strand
GCATTCGGATTCCGGCCCGTCCCCGAGTAAAGATCGGAAGTCAGTCATGCGTGCGCGTGCGCTCGTGCGCCGCTTCCCGGTGCTCGAGTACCGCGATTTCCGGCTGCTGCTCGCCGACCGGCTGCTGGCGCCGTTCGCGTTTGCGTTCTCGCTCGTTGGCGTCTCGTTCGCGGTGCTGTACGCGACCGGGTCAACGGCCGATCTCTCGTACGTCCTGGCGGCGCAGATCGCGCCGTCGCTCGTCTTTGCCCTGCTGGGCGGCGTCATCGCGGACCGGGTACCGCCGCAGTGGGTCATCATCGCCGGCAACGTCATGATCGCAGTCGGCGAGACCACGTTCGGCGTCCTCGTCCTCGCCGGTCGGCCGCCGTTGTGGCAGATGATCGTGCTCGAGGCGCTGACCGGCACCGGCATGGCGATCTTCTACCCCGCCTCGCAGGCCCTCCTGCCGCTGCTGGTACCAGGGGACCTGCTGCAGGAGGCCAGCGCGGTCAGCCGTCTGGCCATGAACGGCGGCCAGATGGGCGGTGCGGTGCTCGCGGGCCTGTGCGTGGCGGCGTTCGGCCCCGGCTGGGCGCTTGCCGCGTGCGGGGTCGGCACGCTGGGCTCGGTCCCGATGCTGGCGAGCATCCGCGCGGGGCGCGGCCGCGTGCGACAGCAAGGCACGGGCATGCTCCGCGACCTGCGCGAAGGCTGGTCGGAGTTCCGCTCGCACACGTGGCTGTGGGCGATCGTGGCCCAGTTCGGTGTGGTCCTTATGGCGTGGTACGGCGCGGTTCAGACCCTCGGCCCCGTGGTGGCCAAGGCTCACCTCGGCGGGCCGGCGGCCTGGGGCGCGATCACCGCCGCCGATTCCATCGGCTTGATCGCGGGCGGCCTGGTCTCGCTGCGGTTCACGCCCCGGCGGCCGATGCTGTTCGTGGTGGTGATCGGCGCTGCCCTGGCCATCGCCCCGCTCTCGCTCGCGATGCTCTGGCCGCTGCCCGTGATCTGCCTGGCTGCGTTCGGCCTGGGCGTCACGATGGAGATCATGATGGTCCAGTGGACCGTGGCGCTGGCCCGCAACATCCCGCCGGGCAGGCTGGCCCGCGTGTCCGCCTACGACCTGCTCGGCTCGGTCATGGCCATGCCGGTCGGCGCGCTGATCGCGGGCCCGCTGGCCGCCGCGGCCGGCGTCTCGGCGACCCAGTACGGCGCGGCGGCGCTGATCCTCGCGGCCTCGGCGCTCGCGCTGATCCCGCGCGACGTCCGCGGCATGCGCGCGGGCCAGGTCGCGTCGCCGGATGAGGTTCAGGCGACGAGCTCGGCGTCGCCGGTGAACGCGGCCCACATCGCCGCGTAGCTCCCGCCCGCCTCCAGCAGCTCGTCGTGGGTTCCAGACTCGGCGAGCCGGCCCGACTCCACCACGACGATCCGGTCCGCCCGCGAGGCCGTGGTCAGCCGGTGCGCGACCACGAGCGTGGTGCGCCGCGCCGCGAGCTGCTCGGTCGCCCGGGAGACCTCGGCCTCGGCGGCCAGGTCAAGGGCGGCCGTGGCCTCGTCGAGCAGCAGGATCGCGGGATCGACGAGGTAGGCGCGCGCGAGCGCGATCAGCTGGCGCTGCCCGGCGGACAGGTTGCGGCCGCGCTCTGACACCTCGTGGCCGAAGCCGCCGGGCAGCCTGGCGATCATCTCGATCGCGCCCACCCCGCGGGCCGCGGCCTCGACCTCGGCGTCGGTCGCGCCGGGTCGGCCGTAGGCGATCGCGTCGCGCACCGTGCCCGCGAACAGGTACGGCTCTTGCGGCACCACCCCGAGCTGGTGCCGGTAGGAGGCCAGGTCGTAGTCGCGGACGTCGACCCCGTCCACGAGCAGCCGGCCCGAGGTCAGGTCGTAGAACCGCGCGATGAGCTTGACCAGTGTCGACTTGCCCGCGCCGGTCTGGCCGACCAGCGCGACCGTCTCGCCCGGTGCGATCGAGAGGCTGACGCCCCCGAGCGCCTCCTGCTTCTGGCCCGGGTAGCTGAAGTGCACGTCCCGCAGCTCGATCTCGCCGCGCAGGCGCCCGGTGACCGGGACCGGCGAACGGGCCTGCGGCGTGGACGTGGGCGTGCGCAGCAGGCTCTTGATCCGCTGCAGCCCGACGTTGGCCTGCTGGAACCCGTCGAAGACCTGGGAAAGCTGCTGCACCGGCGAGAACAGCAGGTCGATGAACAGCAGGTAGGCGATGAGCGAGCCCGCGGTCAGCGCCCCGCTGTGCACCTCGCTCGAGGCGACGAACAGCACCAGCGCCCCGCCGAGGGTGGACAGCGCCTGCACGAACGGGAAGTAGAGCGCTATGTAGCGCTGCGCCCGCAGCCGGGAGCTCAGGTACGCGCCGCTCAGCCCGGCGAAGTGCGCGGAGTTCACCTGCTCGCGCCGGTAGGCCTGGGCCACGCGCAGGCCCGCCACGTTCTCCTGCAGGTCCGCGTTCACCGCGCTGACCTTCTCCCTGGCCTCGCGGTAGGCCCGCGATGACTTCGCGCGGAACACCACGGTCGCCGCGACGAGCACCGGCATGATCGACAGCAGCGTGAGGCCGAGCTTGAGGTTGATGTACAGCATCGCGATCAGCACGCCGATGAACGACAGGCCCGAGTTGACCATGGTGATCAGCCCGGTCTGCAGGAACGAGGACAGCGCGTCGACGTCGGTCGTCATCCTGGTCATGATCCGCCCGGCCAGCTCGCGCTCGTAGTAGTCGAGCCCCAGGCGCTGCAGCTGCGAGAAGATCTTGACGCGCAGCGAGTACAGCAGCCGTTCGCCGTTCCGGCCGACCACGACGGTCTGGACCGTGTTGACCGCCCAGTCGGCCAGCACGATGGCCAGCGCGCCCAGCGCGACCAGGATGATCGAGTGAACGGCCCCGGCCAGCACGCCGTTGTCAATGCCGCCGCGGACCAGCAGCGGCATGGCGAGGCTGGCCAGCGCGTCCAGGCCGTCCAGGAGCAGCCCGGCGACCAGCGCGACCGCGAACGGCTTCAGCAGCCTGCGCAGCGTGAAGTGCGGATCGGCGGCCCGGGCCCAGGAGCGGCTGACGTTCGGGGCGTCGGTGGCGGGCGGTAGCGCGTCCACCCTGGCCAGCAGCTCGGGCGTGGGCGGGACATCGGCCAGCATGCTGGTCGCGGCGGCGCCGCCGCCGCGCTGCGTCTCCCGCGCGCGGGCGCCGTATCCCGGTCGCATCCCGCTCCGGCCGGGCGCGGCAGCAGCAGGATCAGGAGACGAATTTTCCATAACGGAACCGGCTCGGGGCGACGTCGTAACGCTCGCCCCGGCCGGGGGGCCAGGATCGTCCCCGCCCGGCTCATGGCCGTTGCCGAACTCGACCCCCGGCCAGAGCGAGGGCGTCACGCCCGCCGCGGGCCGCAGGACACCGTCAGCCTCGGCGGCCAGGTCCGCCGCGCGGCGGGACGCGTCGTCGGAATAGCACCCGAGCTCCCCGGCGTCGATGCCCTCGGCGTCGTCGCCCGGCCCGGCCAGCAGCAGCCGGTACAGCGGGCACCGCGCGGTCAGCTCCTCGTGGGTCCCCTCATCGACCAGGCGTCCCTCGTCCAGCACCGCGATGCGGTCGGCCAGCTGGAGCGTCGATCGCCGGTGCGCGATCAGCAGCGTGGTCCGCCCGGCCATGACCCTGCGCAGCGTGGCGTGGATCTGTGCCTCGACCCGGGCGTCGATGGCCGAGGTCGCGTCGTCCAGGACCAGGATGGACGGGTCGGTGATCAGCGCACGGGCCAGCGCGACGCGCTGGCGCTGCCCGCCCGACAGTGTCAGGCCCTGCTCCCCGACGACGGTGTCGTAGCCGTCAGCCAGCCCGGTGATGAACTCGTCGGCCTCGGCCGCCCGGGCCGCCGCGACGATCTGCTCCTCGGTCGCGCCGGGCCTGCCGTAGGCGATGTTGGCGCGCACGGTGTCGGAGAACAGGAAGCTCTCCTCCATGACCAGCCCGATCGACGCGCGCAGCGAGTCGAGGGTCAGGTCGCGCACGTCGCACCCGCCGACGCGCACGGCGCCGCCGCGGACGTCGTAGAACCGGGGGAGCAGCAGTGAGATCGTGGACTTGCCGGACCCCGAGGTCCCGACGACCGCGAGCGTCTCGCCCGGGCGCACCCGCAGTGACAGCCCGCGCAGCACCGGCTGGGATGGCACGTACCCGAACGTGACGTCGTCGAGCTCGACGTCCGGCGTTCCCGGGGGGAGCTCGATCGCGCCGGGCTTCTCGGTCAGCACGGGGCGGGAGTCGATCACCTCGTAGACCCGGATCACGCTCGCCCGCGCCTCCTGCCCGATCGTGATCATCCCGGCCAGCGCGCGGACCGGGCCGACCATCTGCGCCAGGTAGGCGGAGAACGCGAAGAAGGTCCCGATCGAGATCTCGTGCCTGATCGCCAGCCAGCCGCCGAGCGCGAGCACGCCGACCTGGCCGAGCGCGGGCACGGCCTGCAGCACGGGGTTGAACCGCGCCATCAGCCGGACCGCGCGCACCCGGGAGGCGTAGAGGAACCCGCTGGCCTCCTCGACCCGCTCGATTTCCTGCTCCTCCTGCCCGAACCCCTTGACCACGCGGACGCCGGTCACCGCGCCGTCGACCACCCCGGCGACGTTCGCGGCCTGCTGCTGCGCGTCCCAGCTGGCCGGGAACAGCCGTCGCCGGGACGCGAGCGCGATCACCCACAGGGCCGGACCGATGGCGAGCGCGATGAGCGTGAGCAGCGGGGAGAGGAAGGCCATGATCACGACGGACAGCACGAAGAGCACGCCGCTGCTGAGCATCATCGGCACCATGCCGAGCAGGCCCTGGATCATGGTGAGGTCGGAGATCGAGCGGCTGACGATCTGGCCGGTGTGCAGCTGGTCCTGACGGGCGCCGTCCAGCCGGCTCAGCGAGCCGAACAGCTCGGTGCGCAGGTCATGCTGCACGTCCAGCGAGACGCGGCCGCCTAGGTAGCGGCGCAGGTAGACACCGCAGAAGCTGAGCACAGCGGCGACGATCAGCAATGTCGCGCCGGGCCAGATCGGCTGCCGGTGCGCCAAGATCGCGTTGTCGACGATGTCACGCTGGATCAGCGGGATCGCCGCGGCCACCGCGGTGGCCAGCAGCGCACCGCCCAGGGACAAGATCACCAGGCGCGGGTACCGCCAGCAGTAGCCGGCCAGCCGCCGCAGCCACCCCTTGCCGATGCCCGCCCCGGCCGGTGCATCCATGCCCCGGCTGGTTCCGGCGCCGGCCGCTTCGCTCCCGCCTGCTGTGCTTTCCGGCTCGCCTGCGGGGCGCTCTTTGCCGCTCCGGCTCGCTACGCGACGTCCTGGCGCCCTCACGCTGGCTCCGCGGGCGCGGGCCGCCGGGCGGGCGTCGCGCTGCTGGAGCAGCGAACGTCGTCCATAGCCTGGTTGAGGAGGTCGAGGGCGTGCAGCACGAGATCGGGCTCGCCGGTCTCGGCGAGCACCTGGTCCAGCCACCGGCCGTAGGCCGCATCGGCGCGATCGAGCGCCTGGTGGCCCGCCGCCGTGAGGCAGAGCCGGACCACGCGGCGGTCACCGGCCTCGGTGTCGCGGCGGGCGTACCCGGCGGCGACCAGGCCGTCCGCGGTCGCGGTCAGCGTCGGCTTGGCCACCGCCAGCCGCTCGGCCAGCCGCGCGGAGCGCTCGCCCCCGGCCCCGGCCAGCTTCATGATGCGGTACTGCTGCGGGGTCAGGTCGCTGTCGACCCGCTCCAGCGCGCGGAACAGCCGCAGGACGATCATCACCGCCCGCGCCGCGCGCTGATCTCCGGTCCCGTCCAGGCCCGGGTCGCTCTGGTCGCCGCGGCCCGGGCCAGCCTGCATCTCGGTCACGCCAGCCCCGTCCCTTGGTACGCAAGCCTTACAGTTCGTTGCCCTAACAAAGTTGGGCCGACCGTGATTCCCCGGGAGCGTGCGGAAACTGCTGTGGTAACAGCAGTTTCCGCACGCGCTTGGTCGCCAGGGCGAGCGCGGGCCCGTCGTGGTGTGGGTCAGTCGCCGCCGTCACCGGTTCCGTTGCTACTTCCGCGGCTGCGGCTGGGAGGCTGGAGCGTGGCGGTCACGACGACGATGCTGCCGACGGGTACCTGCCCGCCGGGCTGTACCGA